>JABDJR010000236.1 GCA_013003415.1 Candidatus Eiseniibacteriota bacterium
CTCTTCTACCTTGCCGAGAGTTTGGGAGGCATCGAAAGTCTAATTTGCCACCCCGCCTCCATGACGCACGCTGCCGTTCCCGCAGCCGAGCGAGCGAAAGTGGGACTGACCGACGGACTCATCCGATTCTCGGTAGGGTGTGAAGACATCGAGGATCTGCTTAAGGACATCGAAAACGCCCTCCGATAGTCGACTCGAAAAGCAAACGAAGCCCCCAGGGAGGACCCTGCATGGATCCGATCTCTCAGCCGCTCATTGAGGACATCAAAGATGATCTGATGCCCTTGATCAAAGAGCGTCGAGCTGGGGCTTTGCTAGCGGTCTTGCTTGATCTTCACCCCGCAGACATCGCCGAACTTATGGCGATCACCGGGGACGAAGATGATCAAGCGTACATCTTTGGGCTTCTGAATGAGCCGGAACTTGCTTCGGCCGTGCTGGCCGAGCTTTCAACGCAGGTCCGCGAACCGCTGGTGGAAGACATTCCCAGAGCCGCGCTTGCCGATTTGGTTGAGGAGATGTCCTCGGACGATGCTGCGGATCTCATCCAGGAGCTTCCCACTGAACGGGTGCAGCAGGTCCTCGACGAAATCGAAGAGGAAGAGCTTGAGGCGGTCCAGCCTCTCCTTGCCTACGATGAGGAAACCGCCGGTGGCATTATGGCCACCGAAGTGCTGGCCATTGGCGAAGGGGCCACGGTTGGAGACGCCCTGGAACTGGTGCGCACCAAGGGCGAAGAGTACGATCCGTTCTTCTATGTCTATGTTCAAGATTCCCACGGCCGACTCCAAGGCATTCTGTCTTTGAAGAACTTGGTCATGCATGGGCCTGAAACTTCAGTTCTCGATGCGTGCAACCGCGAGCCCGTGTCGGTGCCGGTTACCATGGATCAGGAAGAGGTAGCGCTGATCTTTAGGCGGTATGATCTGCTGGCTGTACCAGTGATTGACGATAAGCAGCGTATCCTTGGTCGAATCACGATCGATGATGTTGTCGATGTCATGCGAGAAGAGGCCGATGAGGACATCGCTCGCATGGCCGGTACCGATGAGGAAGAGTTTGATGAAACCTCCATCCGGAAGATTGTCTTCTACCGCTTACCTTGGATTTTGGCGAGTGTGGCGGGGGGATTCTTAGCTGGAGTTCTATTGGATTACTTTGCCATGAACATGGCCCTCGGTATTTCCCTGGTCGCTTTTGTCCCTATGATCATGGCGATGGGAGGAAACGCGGGAAGTCAGGCTGCCATCACAATGGTGAGGTTGCTCGCGCTAAGAAAACTAAACCGATCCGAAGTGTTGGGCATACTTTGGCGCGAGGCTAGGGTAGGAATGTTCTTGGGTGGTATTACCGGGCTTTCCATGGGAGTTATTGCTTACTTTTGGAAGGGAGCATGGTACTACGGCGTGGTCGTGGGAGCTTCCATGGCGATGGCCGTATTGGTAGCGGCTTCCATGGGCGCCATGACCCCAATTCTCTTCAAGAAACTGAAGGTCGATCCTGCCATTGCAACCGGACCCTTCGTAACGGTCTCCAATGATGCCACGGGGCTTCTCATTTACTTCGGACTTGCCATCTTCCTGCTTCGCTTCTTCTCGGGGGCGAACTAAACCCTTTTGAATACTTCCGAACGCGCCCCCGAAGCTATCTCACCGCCCGCCGACAAACTTAAGCTGAGAGAGATTCTTGTCTTCTTTCTCCCTCTGGCCGCAACGAGCACCATGATGTCGGTTTCGGTTCCGATCATTCATGCGGGTCTCACGCGTTTCCCTGATGCCAAGCTCAACCTCGCTGCCTTTAGTTTGGCTTTTGTGCTGGGGATCTTTCTAGAAAGCCCCGTGTTTGCCCTACAGCAAGCAACCATTGCGTGGTATTCGGGGAGGGGGAAATATCGTCACTTGCTTGGCTTTGCCACACTTGTGGGCACGATTGTTTTGACCTACCAAGTTGCGATTGCTTTCTCGCCGCTCGTCATGTGGTTCCTTCAAGATCTGTTGGGAGCCGAGGCCTACATTGCCGAGCGCGCGGTGGATGCGGTGCGAATTGCGGTTGTCTTCCCCTTTCTGATTGCCTTACGAAGTGCCATGCAATCGATTCTCATTAGCCGGCGGAACACTTCAGCCGTTGGCTGGGGGACCTTGTTTCGCCTCATTGCTCTGGGCCTGTCTGTATTTTTCCTCGCTCCGAGGTTGCCCGTAAATCCCCCGGCCGCGGCCATGGTTTGTCTCGCTCTCGCCGTCTGCGTCGAAATGGTGTATGTGGTTTTCGCTTTGCGACGCACTCCCGAAGTCGACTTTGGAAGATCCCCGGCTCATTCGGCAGGGGAGACCCTAAGAGGGCGGTGGCGGTTTATTGCCCCCATGATGGTGATGATGGCCCTAGGAACCTCGACGAATCTCATCATCAGCGGGTTTGTGGGACGGACTCCCGATCCTGAAACAGGATTAGCCGCCTTTGGAGTGATCGGATCTTTGGTTTGGTTCTTAGCGAGCCCATTTCTTCGCTACTCCAGCGCGACGATCGCCCTTGGCGCATCGCGAGAGACGCGACGTGTTCTCGCGGCCTTCGTTTGGAAGGCGGTGGGCGTGCTTTGCCTGCTGTTGGCTCTGCTGCATTTCACCCCGATTTGGTGGTGGCTGCTTCAGGATGTCCAGGGGCTGACCCCAGAACTTGCCCAAAAAGTACGGTTACCGCTCATCCTTCTGACGATGCAACCCCTTGTTGCCGCCTTTCTGGCCTACCATCAGGGAGTGCTCACCCGGGCGGCTAAAACGGGAATTATTGGGATGGGAGGCGTCCTCCGGGTGGTATCTATCGTAGCCGCCGGATACCTGGGATTGGCCATGGGGATCGACGGAGCGCTTCTGGGCGGTATTTTGCTGGGATTGGCCTTCGCCAGCGAGCTCCTGGTGCTTATGCTTTTAAACCCCGATCGACACCAGGCTTGAGTTTGACCACCTGCCCTCGGTACAATTTTAGGGCTGTTTTTGCTGGTTTCTGAATAGAGGTATGTCTTTGCGTTACTTGAAATACTCTTTGCTGCTTGTACTCTCGATTGCACTCTTAGGTTCAGCCGCTTATGTCCCAATGGCCCACGCTCAAGATTCTGGAGATCCTCTTGCTCCAGCTGATCCATTGGCCGAAGAGCCTAAAGAGAAAGATCCCAACGATCCGCTTGAACTTCGGAAAAAAGAAGTTCTTACTAATATCAAGCGATTAGAAAAAGCGGTTCGAGACTACCCGGGCGATGCCTTCCTCTTCTATGAGCTTGCCCAGGCCTATCAAGAAGGCATGTTTTATCAGTATGCAAAAGATACCTATGTTGAAGCGATCAGTCGCAATCCCGAATTGAAAGAAGCCTACGTCGATTGCGCTTCCTTGGAATTCCGAACCGGAAACCAAAGTGATGCCGAGGCCCTCCTGGTTTCCGCCCGAGAACGGTTCCCGGAATTTGGGCCCGTCTATACCAACCTCGGACGAATTTATCAGGAGCAAGGAAGAACTAACGAAGCTCTTGCGGCTTACGCGGAAGGTTTTAAGTTCAGCCCTGATGATGCAGGGGCAAGTTTCAACTACGGGAATCTTCTGGTTGCGTCCGGCGACTATGCCAAAGCAAAGGACGCTTTTCAGGCCGTACTCAAACAAAACAAAGATGATGTGGAAGCCATGATCAACCTCGGGGTCACTCTCTTAGAGCTAGAAGATACGGAAGGCGCGTTCGAAACCTACCTCGCAGCGCTCGCGATCGCCCCTGAGCGGCCCGAGCCTTACATGAACTTGGCACAGCTTCATCTTCGCCAGGGGGACAAGGAATCGGCGGCATCTATGCTCCGGATCTATGTCAGTCAAGACAGCACGTCCTCGGAAGGGATCATTGCTCGTGCGCTGATTCGAAAAATCGAGGCAGGATCCAACTAGCGTGAGGCTTTCGTGATCATTCTCTGGTACTTCCTGGTTGTCCTGCTGCATTTAGCGGTCATGCTGGGTTTGTTTGCCGTCGTGCTGGGTCTCGGCGGCAATTTTATTTTGTTGGGATTGGCTCTTATTACAGCGTGGGCTACAGGCTTTGAGAACCTAAGCTGGCTCATGCTGTTGATTCTCCTGGGGCTGGCGGTGATTGGAGAGATCGTGGAGTCCCTGTTAGGTGTAGCCACCGCTCGTAGCTTTGGAGCGACGAAGTGGGGCATGGTCGGAACCTTCATCGGTGGCATCGCGGGGGCGGCTATTGGGACGGCTTGGTTTCCAATCATTGGGTCCCTGATTGGGGCGTTTGCAGGTGCCTTCGCCGGGGCGGTCATCGCCGAACTAGCGTTCGCCGGTCGCGAAGCTGAGGCAGGGTTTAAGGCGGGAATGGGGGCCTTTTTGGGTCGCGTTGCCGCAACCTTGTTCAAGATAGCCATCGGTGGGGTTATCAGTTGGTTCACGCTTGCTGCGGCCTACAAGGCTTTGTAGGAAGTTTCTGATAGAGTTTCACCTGCCTACCGCTATACTGGCCAATTCCTTAATCAACTTGTCGTCGATGAATGGATTCTGAAACCGGGTATGACCGAACCGCTAACCCCTCGTATTCAAGCTCTGTGGGTACGGCTGGGTGCCACACTACTCACTTACATTCTGGCCACGAACTTTGCTGTCGTTTTGTTCATGTCCTTCGTGTTTGTTTCCCGTAACTTAAATCGCACTGCCAACCCGGCTGACATCCCCAAACCCACCGAAGAAGAAGTCATGGCCTTGAACGCCGAACCTGGTTTTGTCCTGGCACGGTTTGTCATTACGGTCATGATTAGTCTTTGCATTACCTTTCTTGCCACCACCTTGTTGGATCGTCGTCCCCTTCGCGACTTGGGCTTTAGTTTCCGCGGCGCTTGGTCGAGCACCTTAGGTTGGGGTGCGTTTCTGGGGGTGATCCTCAGCAGCCTTCTCGTTCTTACGGTGTGCGCGTTGGGGGGGAGGCATCTTAACTATGTGGGATTCGCGGAAGCGAACCCGGCTCTGGTGGTTGGTTTTTTCCTGTTTTTGATTCTAATTTCATTTGCCGAAGAGTGGTTTGTCCGCGGTTATATCTACGCGAATCTAAGAGCCGAGGCTTCTGCCGCTCGTACCATTCTCATGACTTCCCTGTTGTTTTCCGCCATTCACATCAACAATCCAGGTCTTGGCGCCTTGGGGTGGATCAACCTTTACCTCGCCGGCATTGTGCTCGGGCAGCTTAGGGAGCTAACGGGGGGCCTTCAGGTGTCGTTCGGGCTCCACGCGGCCTGGAACATCATGCTGGGCATGGTGATGGGCGCGACCCTCAGCGGTTTTGAATTTCCCTCACTTTTCCGAGTGTCCCTTTATGACTTAGAATCCCCGCTTGGTGGAGGGGAGTTTGGTCCCGAAGCCTCGGCCATCATGACGTTCCTCTTTTTGGGAGTCATCATTGTATTGGCACGACGGCTCGCCCCTCCGGCACCCGAGGAGATTTAGCCCTATGGTTCTGCGAGGCGCTCTGAGCATGTTGCTGCTCGCAAGTTTTCTCGCCGCCTGCTCCAAAGAACCTCCGGCAAAGGAACAGTTCTATGCGGAGGGGAGTCGCCTCATGCAGGAAGAAGAATACGACCAGGCCATCGTGGCTTTCGAAGCCGGTCTTGCCGCCGGTGCCGATTCCGCTGCCGGCTATAATCTTCTGGGCATGGCTCACCGCATGAAATTCAATCAGACGGGGGAGATGGAGCTGAAGCAGCAAGAGATCGCGTTTTTTGAGAAGAGCGTGGTTGCCGATTCCACCTATTGGCCTGCGTTTATCAATCTTGGTGCGAGCTTGTACTACTCCGGCGAACCCAAGCGTGCGCGCGGTTTTTTCGAGCGCGCATTGGAACTCAACCCTACCAACCCTGAACGCGAGCTCATTAAAGAGATGATGGAGAACTAGCCCTGATTTGAGGGCCCTCCAGATTCATGATAATCTCACCCTATAGCGACGAGGTGTCGTCTCGGAACGCTACCTTTCAATGATCCACCACGAGAAAAGGCCATATCATGAAACTACGCTATTTAGGATTGCTGTCTCTCGCCGTGCTTATCGCTATTCCCCTTTCCGCGAATGCCGCTGTTCTAGCTTACGAAGCCACCCTTGAGGCGTCCCAGGAAGTGCCGCCCAACCCTTCGCCAGCCACCGGATCGGCAACGATTTCCATCGATACCGATGCCAACACGCTTACCTACACCATCATGTATTCGGGTTTAGTCGGTACTGAGACGGCAGCCCACATTCATGGGTTTGCAGCCGCAGGTACCAACGCTGGTGTGCAGCACCCTCTTCCGGCCGGCAACCCTAAGAACGGTGTCTGGAACTACGCCGAAGGCGATGAAGCCAGTATCTTGGCGGGCCTGACCTACATCAACATCCATACAAGCGATTACCCAGGCGGAGAGATCCGCGGCCAGATCGTGGAATCTAACTCGGTAGCTGTAGAACCTACAGCGTGGAGCGGAATCAAGCGCTTCCTCGAGAACTAAGCTCGACGGTTAGAGGC
>JABDJR010000239.1 GCA_013003415.1 Candidatus Eiseniibacteriota bacterium
AGTCCGAGTACAATGAGTGCGTGGCGAAGGCCAAAGACATGATCGAAGCCCTCAAACAAAGCGCCGACTTGTCCCCAACATCGACTTCTTAAAACTCGGAGCCCGCCTTGGTTTTCCTCAACGGTAAGTTAGTCCCTGACCAGGAAGCGCTACTTCCTGCATCGGATCGTGCCATTCTGTTTGGCGATGCCGCCTATGAAACCCTAAGAACCTACAACCGTCGCGTTTTTCGCGCCCAGGCTCATCTCGACCGCCTTCGGTTAACCCTCAAGGGGATTGGGATTGAATCCTTACCCTGGGATGACGCTGCGCTTACCCAAGGCATCGAGGACTTGATCGACGCGAACAACCTTACCGAAGCCCGGATCCGAATGACGGTGACCGGAGGTGAGCACGACGGTCAAATTCGACTGCGACGTACCAACCCTCCCTCCATTGTCATCACCGCGGTTGAACTTCACATTCCCGAAGCTTCTCACTATCAGCACGGTGTTCGCGTGGCCACCTCCCAATACCCCATTCACAACAATTCGCCCCTAGCGAGGCTGAAAACCACCGCTCGTCTGGTCAATCTCATGGCCAAGGAAGAGGCGATCGAAAACGATGCTTTTGACGCCATCTTTCTGGATGACCAAGGGTTACTTTTGGAGGGAACCGCTTCCAACTTTTTTTTCCTGGTCGACGGAACCCTTCACACGGCTTCCCTAGAGACTCCCATATTGGCCGGGGTTACTCGCGACTTAGTGATTCAAGTTGCCAAAGAGATCGGCATCCCGGTTCTTGAGGGACGGTTTGGCTTAGAGAACTTGGCCGGAGCGGAAGAGGCTTTCATTACCAGCACCACCACGGAGCTCATGCCCGTACGCGAGCTTTCCCCTTATCGTTTTAAGGTTCCGGGGAAAATCACCGGCCAACTACATCGTGCCTACAGAAACGTGGTGGAAAAGGAGATCGGATCCCGACCCACACCCATTCCAGGAGCGCCCGCATGAGCACCAAGATCATCTTGATCGTTCTTGTTCTAGCCGCGCTGGGGTTTGGGTTCCTTGGCCTTTGGCAAGTGCCGGAGAACACGCTGATGGTATCCGACGGAGACCCCCCGAAGATTTACGAACCGGGGTTCCATTGGAGCCTTCCTGGTTCCCGACCGTCGGCTACTTTCTCCACCGCCCCGGTCACCTTTGAGTTCCCAGATCCCAACGGGACCTACAAACTGTTCGACGCGGAAGATCGCGATCTGGATGCGGTTTTTTCTGTTCGCTATGCCATTGAGAAAGCCGGGGCTGCAGATCTTTACAAGCACTTCGGGAACTCCTTGGAAGACAGTTTACGGGCTCGCTTACGCACGCTTGCTCGGCCGGCTGCAGCGCGTCTCCCCGACAGCACCCCGAACTCACTCAATGCCCTGCGTCAACGACTTGAAGCCCAACTCCGAATTCCGGGTTTAGATCTTTCGCTTGGAGTGTCGGCAAACTCAGAATCGGGTTCCGAGCGCACGCGCGTGCTTTTAGTCGGCATCGATGCGGGGGATTGGCTCAACATCGACCCCCTCTTTGAGGCGGGAAAACTGCCGAATCTCAAACTCTTGGTCGAGTCGGGTGTGCGCGCTGACCTCAACAGCCTACGCCCCATGCTCTCTCCTTTGTTGTGGACCACCATGGCCACGGGAACCACACCCGATCGCCACGGCATCCTCGACTTTCTGGCCCCCGATCCCAACACCGGCGACATGGTCCCGGTCACGCGACGCATGCGTCGTGAGCCCGCGTTTTGGAACTACGCTACTCAAGCCGGGCGAACCCAAGGCATTGTGGGCTGGCTGGCCACATGGCCCGCAGAAACCATCAGTGGCCACATGGTGACGGATCGCTTCGGCTACCTTGCCTTTGCCACTTCCACTTCCGGATCCGAAGAGGGAATGACGTGGCCGCCGGATTATGTGGACGAAGCTCGCCCCCTTGAATCCAACCTCGAAGACTTCCCGAGTTCCTTTTGGAAACGGTTTGCCAAGGTACCTGACTCAGAACTTCGGACCATGACTCAAGAAGGGTTCAAAAGCGGTGATCGTTTAGGCAATCTAGCTTTGACCTTAGCCACCGCGGAAACCTACACCCGAATCGCTCTGGATCTCCAAACTAAGGATCCGGACTTGTTGGTGGTGTACTACGAAATGGTCGATGCGGTTGGTCACTTGGTGATGCCTTTTTCACCACCACTTCGAGAAAGCGTCGATCCCGTTGCCTATGAGCAATACTCCGACTGCGCCGATGAATCTTATGTGTTCCAAGATGAGTTGCTGGGCCGCCTCTTAGAGAAGCAAGACCCCAACACCATTGTCATGTTGGTTAGTGACCATGGATTCAAGAGCGAGCACGAAAGGCCCTTGGGGTCAGCCGAAATTCGAGGAGGCGAAGCGGCAAGATGGCACCGCTCCCCCGGGATCTTTTGTGTGCAGGGCCCAGGAATCCGAAGGGGCGTCGTTCTGAACGACCCCTTGGAGCTTGTCGACATTGCCCCCACGCTCTTAGCGCTCATGGGTCTTCCTGTTCCGGCAACCATGGAGGGACGTGTCGTAGAAGAGATCCTCACCGATGAGGGCGCGAAGCGATTCAAGCCTAGCTACGTTGACCGCGTAGATCTTCGCCCCGAAGTGTGGACCGCTCCCGCGGCGACTCAGCTTTCCGGAGCGGCAAAGGCCATGCAGCACAACAACCTCGGCTTGGTGCTCGAGGCTGAAGGAAATCTTGAGGGAGCGGAACGAGAGTTTCGCGCGGCGGTCCAGGCCTCTCCCAAAGACCGGCTCGCTCGCACAAACCTCGGGGGCGTCATGGTCAAGACGGGACGCTACGAAGAGGCGGAGAGCCTCTTAAGCGCCACCATAAGGGACTATCCGGACAACATTCCAACCATGTTCAACTACGCCCTTCTCCGGCAAAAAACGAATCGTTTTCAGGAGGCCGCCGATTTGTACCGAAAGGTCTTAGCTCGGGACCCGGCTCACCTCGATGCTCGACTCAATTTGGGACATAGCTTGGTGCGTATGGGCCGGAACGACGAGGCTGAAGGTCTTTTTAGAGAAGTTCTTCGCCAACGACCGTCCGATGCCAACGCCACCTTCGGCTTGGGCATTGCGGCGGCTCAAAAACAAGATCTTCCCGGTGCGGCGGCTGCGTTTAGAAAGACGCTTGAGCTTGACCCCAACCACGAGAGCGCACGCAGGAACCTGACCGCGGTTGAACAGGCCATGGGTAACTAACGGATCAGCCGCCTTCCATCTGTGGTGTGATTGAGCCTGATCCAAGCCTCAATGCCGCCTTCCAGCCAGTACACATTCGGGTATCGATACTTCTCCGCCGCCTCTCCCGCCAAATCATGATCCGTGGCCAGAATGGTTCCGTTCTGGTTGTAGACCACAATGGGGATTTGAGGGTCGACCAAAAGAGTCTCTCTGAGTTCCGAAAGCGTTTTTTGCTCAGCCGGAACCGCTCCGGGAATGTGCGCCTGCTCGTAGGCCAAACGCGCTCGGGTGTCATAGACCAACACCGGCGTTCCGTTTTCGACCCATGTGGCAAGGGTGTCCGGGGATAAGGTTTCAACCGAGCTTTTGATTTCACTGGATCCGCACGACACCAAAAGACAAACCGGCAGGGCAAAGAAAAGAAGTGGCCTCAGTCTTGGCATTAGACGGCATGGCATAAGACAGCTTGGCATAAGACTCTGAAATGTCATAAACTGCAAAACCTCCGCTTAACCCCTTCCCCCGTCGTCGAGGCTAACTATGTCCACGGCGGAAGAAACCATTCAAAGTGTGCTCGAAACTCTCAAGCACGATCCCAGTTACCAAAACCAACTCTGTCACGTCGAACACATCCCGGCTAGAGAGGCCCAGCATCGAGATGTGCTTCCGCCCTTGTCCCAGGGGCTTTGTGAAACCCTGTCACGATACGGCGTCAACCAACTCTACCGACATCAAGCCGAAACCATAAGCCACGCGCGAGCAAAAAAGAACGTGGTAACGGTGACGGGAACGGCAAGCGGTAAGACCCTAGCCTATTTGCTGCCCATTCTGGAAACGCTTGAGCAAGACTCTGGGGCCACGGCCCTCCTCCTCTATCCCACAAAGGCCTTAACTCAAGACCAACTCAAGGCCATGGGGCGTCTTCTTGCTCACCATCCTTCTTTGTCGCAAAGCGTCTTGGCCGGATCTTACGATGGGGATACCTCCGGAAGCGCCCGGCGCAAGATTCGCGATGAGGCGAATCTCCTGCTCACCAACCCCGATATGCTGCATCGTGGAATTCTCCCCTATCACGCCAAATGGCACCGCTTGTTCAAGAACCTACGCTATGTCGTCATCGACGAAGTGCACAGCTACCGCGGTATCTTCGGATCGAATGTGGGGCAAGTCTTGCGTCGACTCCAACGCATTCAGCAACACTATGCACCTTCCGCCAAACCGGTCTTCTTGGCCTCCTCGGCGACCATTCAAAACCCCAAACAACATGCCGAGGCCTTGGTGGGCGCCCCCTTCGAACTGGTCGATCAAGACGGGGCACCCCGTGGCCCAAAAACCTTTTGCTTTTGGAACCCGCCTTATCTCGACCGCGCTCAAATGGAGCGCAAGAGCGGCAATGTGGAAGCCAAAGACATTCTTGTTCAGCTCATGCAGCGGGGCATTGCCTCCATTGTCTTTACAAAAGCTCGGGTGGTTGCCGAGCTCATCTATCGTTACGCCCGGGGCACCCTTCTGGAGCTGCCCGGTCTTACGAACACCAACCTCTCTGAGCGGCTCACTCCTTATCGCGGAGGGTACTTACCTTCGGATCGTCGCGAAATCGAGCGTCGGCTTTTCAGCGGAGAGCTGCTGGGTGTGATTAGTACCAATGCCTTGGAGTTGGGGATCGACATCGGGTCTCTCGACGCATCGATCACGGTGGGCTTTCCCGGAACCATCGCGAGCCTTTGGCAGCAAGCCGGACGAGCCGGGCGCACCCATACTGCGGCGCTTACCTTGTTTATTGCCTACAACGATCCCATCGATCAGTACTTGGTGCGCCACCCGCAATACTTCTTCGAGCAAACTCCGGAGAGTGCGGTCATCGACACGGAGAACCCTTACATCCTTGCCTCTCACCTAAGTTGCGCTGCCTTTGAGTTGCCTTTGCGGAGTCAGGAGTCTGAGTTGTTTGGGGAGACTTACCCCGAACTCATCGCTCTTATGAAAGATGTCGAAGATGTGGTTGAAGTCGACGGGAAAACATTTTGGTCTTCCCCTGAGTTTCCCGCCCAAAGCGTGAGTCTTCGCACCATCAGTGACAACACCTACTCCATTGTCGATGTCGACGAAAAGAACAAAGTCATTGGAACCGTCGATGCCATCTCTGCTTTGGAGTTGGTGTATCCCGAAGCCATTTACTTGCATCGCGGAGAAACCTTCTTCGTTCAAGAACTCGACCTCGACAAGAAACTCGCTCGCGTTCAAAAAATTGAAGCGGACTACTACACCCAACCCGTTCTCGACGCCTCGATTAAAGAAAACAACCTCAAAGAACAGCAAGCAAGCGGCACCGAAACAGTCAGACTTATCGACGCAACCGTGACCTGGGCAACCACCATGCTAAAGAAGCTTCAGTTCGGAAGCATGGACTCCATTGGGTACAAGAATCTTGATCTCCCACCACAGCACTTAGAAACAGTGGCTTTGGCCTGGACACCCTCACCAAAGGCGGTTAGCGAAGTTTTTCCCTTGGGAGTCAAAGTGAGCGATGCCTTATCGGGGGTTCGGAATTTGGCAATTACAATTTTTCCGCTCTTGGCCATGTGTGATCGCGCCGATGTCGGCGGCATTGTGAACGCATCCAACACGGGAAAACCAACCCTCTATCTTTACGACCGCTTTCCCGGAGGACTTGGTTTCTCGGAGCGCGCCTACGAAAACTTCACCGACCTGCTGCAGGCATGCTTGAAGTTAGTTTCAACTTGCCCGTGCGAAGCTGGCTGCCCTTCCTGTGTTGGGCTTGCAACCTTGCGTCCTCCCATTCACCAAGACCCCGATGCTTTGGGCGGTTATCCCATCCCCGACAAGCACGCAGCCACCGTGCTCCTACGAGGGGCTTTGCGCGGCCCTGTGAAATCAGAAGAGTTTAGTAGCTTCGCTTCGCGAAATGGCTCGCCATGATTTCGGAAGATCCGCAAAGGAAATCGAAGCTCGCTGTTCTCGATGCGCTTAGAAATCGAAGAAAGACTTTTCGCAAACAAACTTCTCTCTTCAAAAAAGAAAACTCGCCTCGTCGAACTGAGAAAACGCCTTCACCGATTCATGCAACCGAACTTCCCGGGCGCGAAGAAAAAAATGCGCTGGGAACCTTCTTAAGATGGGAGCAACCGCTTCGTCTGGACTTCAACTGGCTGAAAGATCTAAACCAAAAACGGAACGAGCTTTGGCCTCAGGAACAAAATGCTCTCGAAGCTCTGCCGCAGATACGCGCCTCCGATCTCCTTTTTTTTGACTTAGAGACCTGCGGTTTTGCCGGAACCCCACTTTTTCTTGTGGGGTGTCTTGTTGTCCATGCCGGAGAAGGCAGACTGGTCCAATTCCTTGCCCGCCACTACGGAGAGGAGGCCGCGGTGGTGCTGGCCGCCTCCGATCTCATGGGTCGTCATGGCCTGTGGATATCCTTCAACGGTAGGTCTTACGATTCCCCATTCTTTGCGGATCGGTGCCGTCTTTTTGGGCTCGAGCCTCCCCAACCCCTCGGCCACTTAGACCTCCTCCACGCCTCCCGCCGCCGATGGAAGCATGATCTGCCAAACTGCCGCTTGGGGACCCTAGAAAGGTTCATTCTGGGTCTAAAACGCCCCCCTGATACCCCCGGAAGCCAGGTCCCAGCGCACTATCATGAATTCGTCAAAAAAGGCGAAGTCTCAAACATCCTCTCCATCCTCCGCCACAACGCTCAAGACCTCAAAAGTTTAGCCCTTTTGATGGGGGCCCTCCCGCTGCATAAGCAAAAACAACTAAGTCAGCGAATGAACAGCAGGGGTTGACACCTAACCGGCTGTAACAGTAGCTTTTTGACAGTTTTAGGCGGGGTTTTTTGACTGCAACCGAGCCTATGCACCAGCCCAATTCTCGAAAGTGGAGAGGCCTTGTCTCTCACGCTTGTTGTTGTTTTGTATGTTTTCGAAAGTCGCTCGATTCGATTCCCCTTAAGGAGGGTGTCAATGAAACGGTTCGCTATAGGTTTAATCATGGGAGCGGTTGCTCTCGGAATGGGTAGCGCCCAATTGGCTGAGGCTCAGATTGCGGGTCCCAAGCTTGCCTTACATGTCACTGGCCACGCCACCAAAGGGCGCTGCAGTACTGCAAGCCCCAATGGCACCAACACGGCGTGTTCTTCTTTTGTAACGCAGGGAAATCTCCTCACCTCCTACGATGTTTACATCGTCATCGCAAACGCTCCGGTTGGCGGAACCCAAGGTGTAACCTTTGGGATTCTCTACGATGGGGCCGCGGCTTCAGGGATCGGAGTCTTTGACTGGGTTGGTTGTGGAGATCTTGAATTTCCAGGCGGTGGCTGGCCAGAATCTGGCGGCGGCAACGTTGTGACTTGGGCCACCTGTCAAATGGAAGACATCGGCGGCGAGGGTGTTCAGGCGACCGTTGGCTCGTTTTACACCTATGCTTATAGTAACGACTTTTATCAGATCACAAGGCGTGAATACGTGCCGAACCCAGATCTTCAGTGGTCAAGCTGCGCGTCTGGAACGTCGGACTTTGATCAATTGCAAACCGGTATCGCCTACTTCGGAGGCGCCACCGGGTGCAATCCGTGCTTAATTGAGTGCATGCCAATCGCCACTGAGAAAACCACGTGGGGTGGTATTAAAAACAAGTTAAGCGGCGGAGAATAGTTTAGGGGAGAGTAGCAAAGCTTGGATTACGATCCTGTAATCCACTAGAGGGTTTGGTGTAACGGAGGAGAATGATGAAGCGTTTTGTGCTTTTAGCAATGTTGCTTTCCCTTGCCGGAGCCACTGGAGCAATGGCCGTGGAATTTCCCACGGTTGCTCTCCATGTGAACTCTGTCATCGGAAAGAACCAATGTACGGCAATCGATCCACTATGCGATGAGATTGTCACCAACGGCCCGGTTGTCGACGGCAGCCCGGACGCGTCTTATAACGTTTACATGATGGCTAACATCAACCAGGGCGAAGCCGTCCGCGGTGTTGAGTTGGGCATCTGGTACATCGGCGAGTTCGATGATTCCAACTTAACCGAAGGAATCAACGTCCTCAGCTGGACCAGCTGTTCTGATGTTGAATTTCCAAGTGCAGATTGGCCGGCCCCGAATTCCGTGAACACGATTACGTTCAGCCCGAGCGCCTGCGATGCACGCCCTGACTCCACCACGAATGTTTCCATTCTGGGGAACTTCTATGTCACGGCGTACTCTTCCAGTCTCATGCAGACGATTCCGCGACCGAACAACGGCAAGTACACGATCTCCGATTGTTCCGGTGGCGAGATTCCCATGACCTGGCCCGATGCGGCTGGTTGGGTTTCTTTCGGAAGCCGTCCTGAAGGTATGGGCTGCATTCCCTGTGTAGCACCATGTACTTCAGTTCCGGTCGAAGCCAATACCTGGGGGAACATCAAGAAGAGCCTGGGCAACGGTGAATAGTTTCACCCGCGGGTGATTGTTTGAGCGACTTAAGAGGGTCGGGGCTAAGGCCTCGGCCCTTTTTTTGTAGTTTGACTTGGTTGTCTTTTCAGGGCTGAGCCGGACAAACCTCCAATGAAACGATATCTAGTACCGCTACTAGCCGTTCTCTTCTGTTCGAGCGCTCGGGCCGATGAGGAAAGTGCCCCCGTCATTGTTCTTCACGTGAACCCTGTTGTGGGGAAGAACCAGTGCACCGCGATAGATCCTTTATGCAATGAGGTTGTTACCCACGGCGAAGTGGTAGACGATAGCCCGGACGCATCCTATACGGTCTACATGATGGCCAACATCCTTCAGGGGGACGCCATTCGTGAAGTGGAGTTGGGCATTTGGTACATCGGCGAGTTCGACGATGCGAACTTGACCGAAGGGATTAACGTCCTTAGCTGGACCGGCTGCTCGGATAGCGAAACTCCCAGCGCAGAGTGGCCCGAAAAGAACTCCACGAATTCCATGTCGTTTTCATCGGACGTGTGCCAGAACAGGCCGGCTTCCCCCGCCGAACTAACCATCCTCGGAAATTTCTACGTTACTGCCTATTCGTCTAGCCTCATGCAGACCATTCCCGTTCCACAAAACGGAACCTACACCGTGACGGGGTGTGAGGAAGAACCTATCCCCATGTCCTGGCCGCAAGCAGCGGGGTGGATCGCGTTCGGAAACCGCTCGGAGGGACAGGGCGTTAACCCCTGCTATTTCACCCCGGTAAAAGCAAGCACCTGGGGAGCCCTTAAGAAATCCCTCCGTTAACGGACCCTGACTAGTCCGAGTTGACCATGAGGCGTCACCGCCATCTCGGATGGCGTCACTTTGAGAACGGAGCGCGGAGGCGCGGTTAGACTCGAAGTCCCTGGAACTTACGCGAGGATTTACAGTTACGCTTATTTGCTTGGAGTCTCGAGAACCGCCGAAAACAGGCACGCCCCCTGCAATAACCAAGAGTCAGCTGCCGCCTTTCTGGTGTGCCCGATTCGCCTCGGCGAACCGACGAGCCCCTCAGCTGTCGAGCCCAGCACATCGGCAAAGGAAGTCCAAGGTAGCCTTGCTGCACAACCAGGCAAGCTCCTGGCCTACTCAGGGCCAGGAGCCTGTCTCAGACGGACTTGATTTGGGATAGGGACCCCGTGGTCAAGAAAACCCTTAAAGGACGGGGGGGGTTTTCTTGAGTGGGCACGAATGATGCCGGTGGGAGCCATGGGGTCCCCTTCCCAATCTACCGAAAAAATCGCCGCGATTTTGGTCACTCCCCTGCACAGCTGACCTGCTTTAGCCTCCTCGATTCTCTGCCGAAAATCTGAAGGACTAGAGGATCATCAGTGCACTGCAAAACCTAAATTACCTTAAGCAAACAATTATTGGGGAGCTGACCCAGACCGAGCGGTCAGTACAATCATTGAACTCTTTTGACATGATCGAAACCGCCGAGCTAGGAGATTTCTACGCGGAGTCGCGAACCGCATTGAAGCCAAAAATGCATCGGGATCTCGCCAAGCGATCTCGAGTGGGTGCTTTCGTGCACCCCATCGTTGTTGCACTAATTCTCGTTGCAACCGAGTACCGCGTTACAAACACAAGTGTCGCGGTTGGGTTCATGGCGGCCTTTCTCTTTTCCGGATTGTTCCGCTTCTATCTCTCCCGTGTGTTCGAAGATCTCTATACGAAGCGCCCCGTCGTTTGGCTGCAGTCTTTCCACCTGAGCATCATTACTTCATCCACTCTCTGGGGCGGCCTTTGCGCAACTACCGTGGTGCTTTACGGCCTTGAGTGGACAAGTCTGTTCGTCATCATTTGTACCGCAGGAGTGGTCTCAGGGGCTGTAACCTCACTCTGTCCAAGCCGGTGGCTAGTCCGGGGCTACATCCTCACCACAACCCTTCCCATGATTGCGGCCAGCCTCTTTCTGGGAAACGCGCAAGGCTTAGCGGTAGCAGCCGCTTTCATGGCCTACCTTGCTTTTGAATGGATCGAATCCCAACGCGCCAATCGCGACTACTGGAATAGCCTGATTACGACCGACCTTCTCCAAATCAAGGCTGAAGAGCTTGAGAACGCTATTAGCGTTGCCGAAAATGCCAGCCACACCAAGAGCGAGTTCCTAGCCAACATGAGTCATGAAATTCGAACCCCCATGAACGGTGTTTTGGGCATGACGGACCTGCTGCTGGAGACCGAGCTTAATCGCGAGCAAACCGAACTTGCCCGAACCATTAAGAATTCCGGAGAAAGCTTGCTCCACATTCTCAATGACATTCTTGATTTCTCGAAGATTGAAGCGGGAAAGATGGATGTGGAAAACATTGAGTTTTCCCTTCACGACATCGTCAATGAGGTCGTGGACCTTTTTGGTACCAGCGCCACCCGAAAGGGCCTCGTCCTGTGGGCGGTGATCGACCCGTCTCTCCCAAAAACCCTGATTGGGGACTCAAATCGTATTCGGCAAGTGGTTAGCAACCTCCTTGGTAACGCGATCAAATTCACCGAGAGCGGGGAAGTCGTTGTGCGAGCCGATGTCCTTGAATTGGGGGAGGCCGAGTCGAAAATCAAGATTTCGGTAATTGATTCTGGAATTGGAATTCCAACCGAGAGGTTGGGCACCATTTTTGAAAGCTTCACGCAAGCCGACGGCTCGACGTCCCGCACATTCGGCGGAACCGGTCTCGGCCTAACCATCTCTCGATCCCTTGTGGAAATCATGGGCGGCACCATTCAAGCAACCAGCCAAGCCGGGCAGGGAAGCACCTTTACCATTGACCTGACGCTGCCGCATAAAACCGAAACCCTTAGCCTTCACTCCAAAATGGGACAGGGATCTCGCGCGTTTATTTTTGCTTCTTCGCCTGCTATCGGCGAAAGTCTGCGGCGGAATCTAGAGCACGAGGGGTTTACAGTCATTCACCACGATCCATCGGAGTCTTTTGCCACCATCTCTCCGAATCGTGTCCCCTCTCTGTCCAAAGACATCGTCTTTGTGGACAAGGGATACCTAACCCATCATGGAGACTCCCTAAAGAGCTACTACGATCGGTTTGATGAGGCCAAGAATCCAACTTGGGTCACCATCAGCTCAAGACACGAACAAAACGAAGAGGAAGTCTGGATCCCGGAAGGGCCAACCCTTGCCATTCCCTCCCGCTGGTCTGCGGTCAAGGCGCTCATTAAGGCTTGCTTGAAAGGGACATCTTACTCCAGCCAAACGCTTGAACGACCAGAAGAGCTAGCCCCCGAAAAACCAATCGCTCCTGGGGTTCGAGTTCTTCTCGTCGAAGACAACGCCGTCAACCAGGCTCTCGCTAAGCGCATCTTAGGTCGTTGGAAATGCGATATCAGCCTCGCCAAAGATGGCGTAGAGGCGGTTGAGATGTATGAGGCCGGCGACTTTGACGTTGTGTTCATGGATCTCCAGATGCCGCGTCGCGACGGTCTGGAGGCCACGAAGCTGATCCGACGTTTTGAGCGCGACCACGGACACCGAACTCCGATCATCGCCATGACCGCCAACGCCATGAAGGGCGATGGGGATCGCTGCCTCGACGCGGGAATGGATGACTACATCACGAAGCCAGTGAATATCAAACTCCTGCGGGAGAAGCTTGCAACCTGGACCGCACCGAAGCCAGAAATTGCTTTTGATCCCGACATTCTACTTAGCCAATACGATCTGCCTGTGGTGCAAATGATGTTGAAACAGTTTCGCGCCGAGACCCATGACGCCATTGAAAGCCTCGCCAAATCGGTAGAAACCGGATCTCCAAAAGAGGTTGCTGACCAGGCAGCAGAGCTCGGTACCATTTGCAGTTCCTTAGGCGCCATCGCTCTGGGCAAGGCCTGCGAAGAGATTGAGGCCATTAGCAACAACCCTCGCCAGGCCCTCACCGCAGCCCATGTCGACGCGATACGAATGCACTACGATGCGCTCATTCAAGAGCTCGATAGTCTTCAGTCAAATTGGAGGGCCGCTTAGTGCATCACTCCAAACTGAAAAAGCAACTTAGAGAGCTGGGGATAGCACCTGCTCAAATCCCAAATGAAGAGGTTTGGCCTGAGCTTCTAGAGCGCATTAGTTGGAGCTATGCGGGATACGAAAACGATTTGCTTCACGAGAAAAGTCGCCACACCAGCACCTTAAAAGCGGCCGAGCATAAAACCCGTGAACTAAAACGTTCCACCTCAACCCGAATCGCCGCCGAACGCAACAAACTGCGAATGGTGATCAGTTCGCTGGGTGCAGGGCTATGCGTCTTGAACAAGCACGGCAGAGTGGTTTCTCTCAACCCGGAAGGCGAAAGGCTCTTAGGTGTAGAGGAAGCCGAGCTCATCGGCGCCTCCATCAACAACATTATCCCGAAGTCTACGTTGGCGCTTTCCCAGCTATTCGATGACCTTGCGAACGGTTCGGAAATCGACGCCCTCATGGACGTTGTCCGCGATGAAAACGGACGATTCAAGAAGCACGATGGATCTTACCTCCCCGTCTCTTACGCTCTCACCCCCATGTTCGACGATGGCGAGGCTTGTGGTGCCGTGTTGGTCTTTGCCGATCTAACCGATCAAAAACGGGTCGAAGAAGAGCGGGACCAGTTTTTTACGCTATCCCAAGACCCGATGTGTGTGGCGGGTTTTGACGGCCATTTTAGAAAAGTAAACCCTGCCCTACTCGACCGAACCGGATATACACGCAAGCAGATTATGGTTCGACCGTTCCTCGATTTCCTTCATCCCGCTGATATCGAACCCACTCGGGAGGCGATGCGCGGGCTTTCCAGGGGGCGGCGCACCCTCAGTTTCGAGGGGCGCTTTCGCTGCGCAGACGGGCATTACCGATGGCTCAGTTGGACCGCTGTACCCGTTCCTTCCGAGAGTTTGGTCTTTGCCACGGCACGTGATATTACCGAACAAAAGGAAACCGCAGCTCAGTTACGGTTAGCCAAAGAAAAAGCCGAAGAAGCCGCACGAACAAAAACTGAGTTTCTGGCCAACATGAGCCATGAAATCAGAACCCCCATGAACGCGGTCATCGGCATGACGGGTCTTCTGCTGGGAACCGAACTCGATAATGAACAACGAGATTTCGCTGAGACCCTGCGTTCCAGTGGAGAGGCTCTGCTTGGTGTCATCGATCAAATCCTCGTATTCTCAAAACTTGAGGCCGGAAAAGTCGACCTTGAGCACGAACCGCTGAATTTAAGAGAATGCCTAGAAGAAACTTTGGCCCTATTTAGCGCTCAGGCATCTAAGCGAGGAACCGAGCTTGCCCTTTCTTTAGACCCCGATCTCCCTGCGGTAGTTCTGGGAGATCTCACAAGAGTGCGTCAAGTTCTGACGAACCTCATTGGGAATGCGGTCAAGTTCACGGCGTCGGGGGAGATTGTTGTTTCGGCCAAGGTTGTAACCGCGAAAGACGAGACGTCTCATATTCAAATCTCGGTGAAAGACACAGGAATCGGCATCCCAGAAGCTTGTCGTAATCGCCTGTTTGAATCTTTTAGCCAGGTCGATGCCTCGACTACACGGGAGTTCGGGGGAACCGGCCTCGGTCTCGCCATCAGCAAAACCTTGTGCGAGCTAATGAATGGATCTATTTGGGTGGATAGCGAGGAGGGAGAGGGCTCTACATTCCACTTTACGATCCCCAACGTGCAACCCGAGGAAACCACGAAGGATCCGCTAGAACCTTTGCTCGCCACGCTTTCCGAGAAGCGCGTCCTCCTTGTGGACGACAACGAGACCAACCGCATGATCCTTCATGCTCAGACTTCACGCTGGGGGATGCATCCCACCACCGTCAACTCGGGCAAAGAAGCCATCGACATTCTGGAAACTTCCAAGTTCGACGTTGCCATTTTGGATATGCAGATGCCTGGAATGGATGGAATTACCCTTGCTCGCGCAATCCGTGACCTTCCCGGCAGCAAGGACCTTCCCCTCATTATGCTGTCTTCCATAGGCCAGCGAGAAAAAAACCATGAGGAATCCATTGATAACCTACAGCACTTGCTGAAGCCTGCTCGGACCGCTCAACTTGTAAAAACTCTGGCCGGAGCGTGCGGTGCCGTCGTTCCCTCCGAGAGGACCGACGTTGAAAACCCCAGCACGACATTCGCTGAGCAATATCCACTGGAGATCCTTCTCGCTGAAGACAATGCCACCAACCGCAAAGTCGCGGCCAAGGTCATGTCCAAACTTGGATACACCCTCGACTTTGCCGAGAACGGACAGGAAGCTCTTGATGCCGCCTCCAAAAAGAAATACGACCTTATTTTCATGGATATGCAAATGCCCGTGATGGATGGTCTCGAAGCTACGCGACAGCTTCGGTCTGCCCCCCCCATTTGGGGACGGCCCCGAATCGTCGCCATGACGGCCAATGCCATGGGCCGAGATCGAGAAAAGTGCCTAGAAGCCGGTATGGATGACTACATGTCCAAACCCATTCGCCTTAACACCCTAAAAACTGCCTTGCAAGAATGCAGTCAAAACCTCAAGGAGAAGACAGCCATGATGGAAGGACTTCCAAACGGTCAGATTTTTAATTTTGAGCGCCTCTCAGAGATGACGGGAGATGATCTCGAGTTCGAACAGGAACTCCTCAACGAGTTTCTATCCGATTGCGAATCCACCATTGCCGCCATGGAAACCGCGATCGGTGACAAGAACGGCGACGAAGTACGGCTTCACGCCCATAGCCTCAAAGGAAGTTGCCGATCCGTCGGTGCGGAACAGCTTGGGGAGTATTTCGCGGAGGTCGAGTCTGAAAAGGACATCGATGTTCAGGCTAGCCTGGTCCCTGAAATCAAAACTCACTACTTGGCAACGCGTCAGGTGATCTTGAACTTCCTAGAGAAGCGAGCCGCTTAAGCACAACAAGAATCAGAGAGCATTGCGCCCCATGGGCGGCTTGGCTATATTGAATGGAACTTGGCCCAAGATCCTCCCGCCTTTGATCTGAGGACAATTTGTCTCTGAGCTTTCTTCTAAGGGCTGCTGCGCCCTATTTGGCGGTTGGCATTGTCATGGGCGTTTTTCATAACGCCTGGCTTGCCATTCTTGTCTATCACCTGCAGATTGTGGTTTGGGCCGTTTTAACGATGCCCAAGCTCAGATTCCGTGTGGGGGCTCGGGAACTTCTTTGGGCGGCAGCCTCGGTGGTCACCGGGCCTCTCATCTACGTTCTACTTCCCCATGTCATCTCGCTTGAACTCTCCGATTGGCTCTTGAGAAACAGCATCACCAAGACACACTTGGCGATCCTCATCCCCTACTACGGTATTCTTCACCCCTTCCTAGAGCAAGTCCATTGGGCCCCTCTGAGACGCGCCCACCCCTCCTCGCACCTCTTGTTCTCGGGGTACCACATCCTTGTGCTTGCGTCTTTATTTACGGCCCCTTGGCTCATGGCCACTTTTGTCAGCTTGGCCGTCGTATCTGCTTTCTGGCTCTATCTGGAGAAAAGGCTTGGTGGGCTGGGAGCGCCCTTCATCTCCCACGCGTTTGCGGATTTAGGAATGGTCATCGCGGCGTGGTTTCGTTTTCAGTAAAACACTGCGGACACAAAAAAGGGCCCGGAGCAAAACTCCGAGCCCTTAAGAAACTCAATCTCTACCGCAGCGGGCTAAAGAAGGTTTGAATCTCATCCGAGGTGATTCCGAAGTTCAACTCGTTCATATCGAGAGGTTGGGCTGGTTTCACCGGAGAAACGCCGAAGTTGATACCCACGATCTCTGCGAGGTCGACCAAGGGAATCGAAGCGCCAAAGGAATCATTAATGACTTTAATGAACTCGTTGGCAACCAACGCTTGACCCACATCACTCGGATGGAGACCGTCGGTGCTAAAG
>JABDJR010000065.1 GCA_013003415.1 Candidatus Eiseniibacteriota bacterium
GAGCCACCGAAAAGAAATTGCAGGCGGTTCGCTTCCCATTCGGCTCGCGCACCAGGGCCACCCCACCACCACCCAAACTCGTAAGGGCCGCTTCTCCTACGGAAGTCGCGAACGTGGCGGCGATGGCGGCATCGACAGCATTGCCTCCAGCCTTAAGAACTTCGACCGCCGCCTTCGCAGTGTGCGGCGAGCCGCAGGAGACTACGCCATGCATGGGTGCGTCCTGCTTCTCGTCATTCGGGGATTCATTGCTGACGAAACTCTTCGACGGATCGAAGCTCTCCGCCACGAACGACGTATTGCAAAGAACGAAGGTGAGAAATGTCTTGGGTGGGATCCTTCTTCAAGATCACCATATCCGCAACCTTGCCCGAATCCAAACTTCCCACCTGGTGATCGATGCCTAAGGCACGAGCCCCGTTGATGGTGGCCACTTGCAACAACGACGGCGCATCAATGCCCGCCTTCTGCAGATTCTCAAGTTCAAAGAAGACCGCTGGGCCATGGAACACGAAAGGTGAACCGGAATCGGTTCCCAAGACCAGGGGAGCTTCCTTCCGATGCAACAAGGCTGCATTCTGGGTTCCAGTGACGTGGAGTCGGTTCATCACTTCATCGAACAGGGATTCGTTTTCGGGAACCACCAACCGCCTTCGGATAATTGGCATCACTTCACCGAACTTTAGGAAGTCGGAATGCACGACGGAATGGGGGTCATCGATGGCGAACTTCTTTTGCTTCGTAGCAATTTGAAAAACTTCGTTGTATCCATGAGGAACAGAAATCCCTGTGGCAAAACTCGCTCCCGAACCGATCATCAACTGAACCATCTCGGCTTTGAAAGGATCGGACTCCACCGAGCGCAACATCAACCGAGGCTTCAAAGGAATGGAACGCACCGCGTGCAACATCTCTGTGGTCTCGACCAAGACCGGAAGATCGAACCCGGCCGCTTCGTCGGCCAGCTCTTCGAGATACTCCCCTGCGTAGGGCGGCATGACGGGTGAGAATCGAAAACAAATCGCGTGGGCCCCCGCTCCATGCAAGTACCGAACAAGCTCACGAACATCGGAGCGCATGTTGCTTGGCTCCAGGGTCCGGCGCTCTGCGGGCAAGCCGTCTCGACTCTCGCCAAAGCTGATAGCAGGACCGGTTGCATAAACGCGGGGAGCTTCTGTGTTCGTGGAATCTGCCGCCAGATCGAACGCCCACGGATACCCGCCAACATCGAGAACTGTAGTGACACCCGATCCCAAAAGCGCTTTGTGAATCCGCTCTGGGTTGTGCTTTAGCTTCGTAGCGATTTCGGGCAGATCAAAAACGTCCCGGAGATCGAAGGACGAAGGCGAGGTGTCTATGCCACCGGTTTGAGAATACTGAACGTGCGTATCAATGAGACCCGGAATGATCCACATGCCGGTGGCGTCAAAAACTTCTACTCCGGTTTCGGGAATGTCGCAGTCAGAACCCACACAGTCGATCAGGCCATTACGAATAACGACGACGGCGTTTTCTACCGGGTTCAGTTCATCGCCCACAAGCACGGTGGCGCCCTGAAGAACTAAAGCCGGCGGAGGTGTTCCGGGTAAGTCCCCAAAGGCGGTGGTTACCGCGATCTTCCAACCTTGTTCGGTCTTCAGGAAAACGCGTTCGGAAATGCCGGTGGCTTCTTGGCCGCTGAATCGAACGCGGTATCGGTAGCTACCGTAAACTACGCCTTCGCGCAGCCAAGTGAGATCAAGATGGGTGCCCTCGAAAACTTCCGGCCAACCGCCCCCGACTCCTTTCGCCCATTCGCTGTAACCATGGGATGGGCCGCCGGGACCATTGCGCGTCAGAGCCGGATCTTGCCAGTAGCAGTTGAGGTAGCCTTCGGTGTCTTCGTTCTGAATGGCGGCGAGGTTGGCGTCGAAAACCGCGCGTGCTCCGGCAAGGTCGGCGGCGCGAGGGTCTGTTGCCGCCGCTTGGGAGCCCGCAGGAACTGTTCCCGCACAGCCCACAGCAAACAGACCTATGGCGAGCAGACCGATAGCGAAAGGGCCAAAGACCTTATGAAGTTTCATGGGGATTCCCAAGCCCGTTATTGATCGTCTTCGAGGCGAGTTCGTACCTGTTGCCGGAGCTCCTCGATGATGGCCGCCGGAGACAGCGGCTCTTCGGCCGGGTCGAGGACCAGAGTTTCCGGCTCGGGAGCCGAGGACTCTTTTTCGACCTCTGGGGAACCCGGATGCCGGATCACCAAGGGCGAGATGGTGGCTCGTCCTCGACGCTTCTTGGGCGTCGCCATTTTCGGTGGTTTGACCACCGACAGTTTTCGCTCTTGCTCAAGCCGGGCCTCGAACAGCATGTCGCGTTCTTTCAGGATTCGCAGGCCCTCGCGGATCACCTCGCTGGACGATGCATAATCTCCCGACCCAACCTTAGAAAGCACGAACTCTTCTAGGTCTTTTCCAATGGAAACGTTCATTCCTTCATCCCTCGGAATGGCAAAAATTGTTACTCTGTGTCGACAAACTAAACAGTCAACTCCTGAATATGACCACATTTAGCTATCATTTGTCATCTCAATAACAAAATTTGCTACTCCAAAAAATTTCGCGACTTTTTTTGGAAGCAAACACGATAGTGAAGCAGCCCATTTGGCATGCGGAGCAAAACCATGAATCCGATCATACTGGCCCTCCAGCTTGTTCTGATGTTGCCCGTGATTGCTTTTTGGATGAGCGACTTTGATACGGCATGGCCTATACCCAATTCCGTTTCGCTTGTCCTTCGGTTAGCCTCGGTTCTCATCGTTCTGGGCTCGCTGGCATTCCTGATCAAAGCGCGACAGGACCTCGGCCGGGCTTTTCATGCCTCGCCCACTCCACGAGCCGATGCCGAGTTGGTTCGAGTTGGCGTGTACAAACATTTCCGTCACCCGATGTACACGGGCATTCAAGCGATTCTACTGGCGGCGCTTCTTTCCTCGCCGTCTTTATGGATGCTCCTCGCCGTTATGGCGAACACACTCTTTTATCAGCTCAAGGCCCGGTACGAGGAACGCCTACTCAGCCGCAAGTACGCCGACTATCCTGCCTACAAGGCGGAAACCCGCGGAGTATGGCCCTTCTAGCGGTTTTTAAGGCGTAACTAATCAAGTTCATACCCGTCCAAATGTTAAGTAAATATTAGGCTCTACCCCTGGAATAGACTATAATCGGCTATTCCGCTCTGCTCACTAAGCGCTCGCGCCAATGAACTCAGGCTCACTCTTGCTCATCGGTGCGCCCCCAAGCTGAAAGGAAGCCAAATGGCTACCAGGATACCTGCTCTATTCCTGTCCAACCGTCGTGTCCTCCCGACGATTCTGACGACTTTTCTTGCGGTTTTGGTTTCCTCCCTATTTGTAGGCAGTGCCACTGCCCAAATCGCCCCCCCCAAACCTGGCGTAGAACTGCCTCAGTCCTATCTGCAGAAAATGGCAGAAGACAAAACGGCGTTCCAGTTTCGCCGAGCCTGGAAGGGCGAAGCCATGCGAGTTCGCGAGAACATCCGTCTTCAGGGTCTTGGGATTCTAGACGCAGCTAGTGCCGGCGGCGGCACCGTAGTCACAGGAACCAAGCTGGTTCCCGTGCTCGCGGGAAAATTCTCGAATACCGGAGCCGATCCGTACTCCATTGCTTCCTTGCAAAACCAACTCTTCGACGGCCCTAACCCCACCGGAACCGTCACCGACTTTTATAACGAAACTTCCCACGGCAACATCAACCTCACCGGAACCGTGTTTGGAAATGGCGCGGGGCTGTTTCAAGTTTCGCAAACCGACACCTACTACGAGGGTAGCCCCGGTTGTAATGGGTTGAACTCGGCTTGCGGCGCTCGCACCGGCGAGTTCCTGCAAGAAATGCTAAACGGCACCGACGGTACCGTCGACTTCAGCCAGTATGACAACGACGGCCCCGACGGCTTCCCCAACTCCGGCGACGACGACGGCTTTGTGGACTTTGTCGCTTTTGTTCACCCTGAACTTGGTGGCGAATGTGGCACCAATAACCTCTGGTCCCACCGCTGGGTGTATGAAGGCTGGTGGGGATCTGCCTACACCACGAACGACCCGGCTTTTGGTGGCGGCTTTATTCGCGTGAGCGACTACACCATTCAGCCTTTGATCAGCTGCAACGGAACCAGCATC
>JABDJR010000263.1 GCA_013003415.1 Candidatus Eiseniibacteriota bacterium
GCCAGGCTCCGTGACCAACGCCAAAGGTTCTTCGCCCCGCTCCGTAATTTCTTCTCGGGCCTCGATAACCCAATCATAGAAGGGGTAGGGCTTATCCAAGCGCGGACCGTATTGCTGTAGACGGCGCCTGAAAATGTAGTTGTTGGGATCGATTTCTAAGGCACGAGTCCAATGATGAACGGCTTTGGCGAAGTCCGCGGACTCGCGCTCCGGAGAATCGTAACGCGCCCGGTAGGCCACCCCCGCGTGAAAATGATCCCACTGATCTTCGCTCTTCGCAAGCTTGGCGACATCCATCGACGCCACATCCCCAAACCTTGGCTTTCCCGCATCAACCTTTCGTTGAAACCCCAACACGGGAGGGGCTGTCACTACGGGCTGAGCAAGAAAATCTTCTAGAGCTTTACCAGGCGTTTCCCCAAAGGGAACCACGTACTGCACGAACCCAGCTTCATCAATGAAAAGGGTAATGGGGACGTAGGGCACCTCAAGATAGTTGTAGCTATCGACGTACAGGGGCCAGTCGAGCTGTTTCCACTGATGGAATAGACGGGCTCGTTCGGGGTGCTGTTCTTGAACAATGCCGAGCATTTTGAACTTGCCCTCGCTGCGTTGTTCTTTTGTTGCTTCGTGCCACCCGGGCACATGTCGCCGACAACCAAGTCACCAGGAGGCGAAAATGTGAAGCACCAACTTCTGCCCCGCGAAGTCGGCAATGGTTTTGGGTTCGCCTCCATCGACAGCCGGAAAAGAGAGATCGCGGGGAAATTGAATTCCCGCCTCAAACCCAGAACTTGGAAGTTGGGAAGTGGCCGAAGTAGACATGAAACACATCCCAATTGCGAATAAGAAAAGAGCCACGCGTTGCATGGCTCTAATCTTACCGGATTTGATCGAGGTGCGTTTCCCACACTCTCTATGCGCTTTCCTGGGTCTTTCCTAAGCTCGTCTTGCGCTCTGCCTACGCTGTTTCGGCGCCGTTGAGAGAAAGGTCATCAAAGGCGTTCCGAACAATCATCCCGCTCGTCACATCGAGGATGATGTGAAGCAGAATGGGGGCCCAGAGCGAACCTGTGATTGCAAACACCAAACCCATTGCGAGACCCACCAAACCGGTGCGAAGAATTCCGGGTGCGCCTTGGTAGCTGTGAGCCAAGCCAAATTGAAGGGCCTGAACAAAAACCGCCGGCCAGAGCCCAATGAAGGTTGCCAGGTACGTCATGAAGAATCCCCGGTAGAGGATTTCCTCGCAAATGCCTGCGGTGAGAGAAAGCATGTTGAACCAGCGTTGCTCATAGTCATTCGAGGGCAAAATTTCAGCCACGGACTCGGCCTGTTCGCGTAGCTTCTTCCGCTCCTCTCCATTCGAACGAACACTCTTAATCTGCACGATTTGCAGCGCCACAAGCGCGACCACCGCGCTGATGCTCACATAGAGTTTCCAGCCCGCGGCGGGCGCGTTCAAGCCAAGATCGAATATGCCCCGGCTTGTGTAGGCCCAGATTCCCGCGAGCATCAGTACAAACGTCCACTGTATGAGAATGATGAACTTGTACTCCCCTACCTTGGATTCGGGATTCTCTCGGAGCTTCTTGATCCCCCTGCGGTAGCTCACGGTCGCATAAATGGGGAAGAGCACCGCAATGAGTAAAACAAAAAGGTGATCCAAGATCGTGAGTTCCATGACTTATTCCTTAGATGATTTGGAGCCACTCTTAGTGGCCACCGGTTTGTTGCGCCCATGAAGGGGAAGCAGCGCAAGAGTTAAAGAAACGTACTGATCGGTTTTGCGCGCCGTCTCGCGCTGGTTTTCTTCAACCAGAACAGACTCAATCGCCGCGAGATGATCGTTGACCGCTTTGAGCGCCTTTTTCGAAACTCGAGCATGGACTCGGGTGCCGACACAGTTCCGGTAGGGCCCCTCATAGGTTCCCGTGTTGTCCTGAAGCGCAGACTTCATGTCTTTTTCCGCCATGCGGAAAGCCGAGGACATGGTCTTCACCGCATCTTCAATGCTGCTGGTCTGATCGGGGTCAGCCGGGTACCCAAAGCGATCGGCCACGGGCTCGTAGAGGGCCTCGAAGCGCTTGCCTCGGCGGCGCTCTCCGACCTTCTCCAGAATTCCCACCGCCTCGAGAAGCTCAACGTGGTAGTAAAGGGAAGCGGCGGGGCGTCCCATGCGCTCAGCTATCTCGCCTACCGACATGCCTCCGGGTTTAAGGAACTGACCCAGAATCTCGAGCCGAATGGGTGAGCGTAGAACGTCGCGTTGTTCGGGGCGCTCTAGAACGAATGTTTCAGGTGTCTTGTTTGCCATGGAGACAATGTTAGGAGATATATTTGACTTTTGCCATATTCTTGAATAATAGTTCGAGCATGTTCAAAAGCCCCCATTAGACCCATATATTTAAAGGCAGGGCCGATTTCAAATATTTAAAACTTTGAAAGGTTATGGCTTTTGAGCCGCAAAGAGGGTCCGACGATAGCCATACATGAGGGGAGAATCGGGCCAGGCTTGCTTCAGTTTCTGGCGGTAGGCTTCCAAAAACTGGGGCCACAGGTCGCCGAGCTTCTCCTTGTAGGGCACCATCACCGTGCCTTTGTTCCACTCCACCACCGCATCGCTATCTTCCATGAACCCCGGGTAGATCCGTTCACTGACCCGAATGTTCTTTGCACCCAGTTTGAACAGCACGTTCCCATACCAGTCGATGTCCTGAACCGGTGATACGCGTGTCCAGTGACTGAGCTTGGTGGCGTAGGGTTCGGTTTTGCCCAGATCGAAGATCATGCGGTGGGCCATGTGGTTGTGGTTCGAGGGAACCTGGACCGCCAGCTGACCACCGGGTTGGATCATGGACCAAAGCTTGGGCAGCAGCGCGGCGTGGTCGGGAATCCAGTGAAGGGCGGCGTTGGAGAAGATCAAGTGCCAGCTGCCGCTCAGTTCCTCCACGGTGCCGTGTTCAAATCGGAGTCTGTCGCCGGCAAGGGGCCGCGCCTTTTCAAGCATGGCCTCGGAATTATCAATACCCGTGACCTGAGATTCCGGGAGGGCATCGGACAAGATCTGGGTGAGCTTGCCGGTGCCACAGCCGAGATCCACCACACTGATTCCCTTGCGCTTCTCAACCAGATCCAAGAGATCAAAGAAGGGGGCGGCGCGTTCGCGTTCGAACTTGTCGTATTGTGTAGGGTCCCAAACCATGGGGCGATTATAGCGCGTTGGTGTTTAGTCGGCAGACGGAGGGATACCACAGATGGAGAACACCATACCCTGGGTCGTCCCCAGCCTGTTCCAGGGCATAGAAAATCGGCCCCCTCCTAGCGAGAGAGCCGATCTTCAATCTAACTGTTTGCAGGAAACCTGCAAACCGGAACTAAGTCAGCTTAGTTTCCGAGAACAGTCTTGATACCACCCCAGGTGGTGTCTTCGGTCGGGGTAGGACCAACCGGACCGATGGTCATGGAACCAAAGGGGCCGGTGTCGGTCACCCAGACGTTTTCACCTTTGGTGATGAAACCGTACTGGACGTGACGGGTCGGGTCGGCGATGGTGGCGAGGCTCAGGCTGAAAGGACCAATTGCGTTCAGGGGAAGCTGGGTCTCGTTGAACGAAGAGAAGTCCGGAGCAAAGTCGCGAATGAAGGCGGTGACGGTGTGAGCCTGGGTGAAGCTGTTAGCAAGCACTTCACCACTGAAGATCACGTTGTCGCCGGAGAGCGATCCGTCATCGATCTGAGCGTGACCAATGGCTTCCATGCACTTGTTACCGGGGGCACCGGGGCCACCGCAGTTCGGCGGTACAGCCGAACCAACACACTTGTACCAGTATTCGTTGGGATCACCAATCGTGTTTGGAGACAAGGTCAAGTCTGAGCCGGAGAAGGTAGCGACGAGATCGGAAAATCCCCAGCCACCTTCGAACTGGTAGGCGCCGCCATCGGCGGGAAGGTTATAAACAATCATGTAACCAAAAGTGAAATCGGCCGGGTCGATCGTAACGTTGATGTCCGCTTGAGCGGTTCCAACGCTCACGAGACAAGCAAACATAAGCAGCATAGTAATGCGTCGAAGCATGTGACCTCCTGATGTCATCAGAAAATTAGAATGGCGTAAGTCGACGACAGCGAGCGACGACGACTTCGGGGGCACGAACCTATCCAGTTAGTATGAACTAACTTGGACCGGTCCACTCGCCGAATAGTATATACCATGGGAGTCCAAAATCTAAGCAAACTTTGGACTCTAGGCCTTACCCTCAGGCAGTATCTGGCGGTCGACCTTGGTAACTTATAGCCCCAAAAAGGGATAACTCGTGGTCCTGAAATTCATCGAAGCCCAAATAAATCGCCAAAATAAGCACCCTTTTCACCAGGGCCAGGCCTTTTGGCGGGAACTTTCCAGGGTCCCCGGATTCATCTATCAAATGGGGGGCTGGAATCACTACGAGCCCAATACGGCCATTGTTGCCGCCCTATGGGAATCGATCGAATCGCATCGAGAGTTCATGCGTGGAGCTCACGACAGCATTGTGAATGTTTCAAACCAGGCGAAGACCATCGAGTCGATTCGCGTGAACTTCTTTGATGCTTCTCCATTGTCCGAGCGCGAACGCTACGCCCTCTTCGAAGCTCCTATGATCTTGTTTAATCGCGTAGGGATAACCCTTCAAGTTCAGGGACGAAGCGAAACCGGCCTGGACGATCCTTCGTTGTCTTTCCGACTTAGGAACCTAGAGGGAAAGTCGGCAAAGCTGATACCGCACAAGACAAACCCGAACGATGTCGTTGCCTATGAGTCACGCATCGTGATGCGGCAAGAACCGGACTGGCGGGTGAGGCGCCAGGTAGAAGCGGCGCAGGGCGAGTAGGACTCGTGCCTAGCCCTTTTGAGAACTTAAAAAGAGGAGTGCCGGAAAGCACTCCTCTTTTCTTGCACTCTCTAGTTTTGACTGACTACCAGCTAACTTGCATTCCGTTCGAAGAGAGTTGTTTCACAACCTCGCGGATCGCCTTCTTCACCTTGTCGTGATCTTTGCTGCTTAGCTCCAACTCGTCTTCACTCGCGGCGTGCTGGAAGTACTTATAGAGCAGCGACCGAATACGCGTTTGGGAGCTATCGAGACGCATCACGCGCGCGCGAACACTGACTGAGCTGCTCATGTCCTCCAGGACGTGATCCACCGCGTGCTCAACCACATCGACCAGATCCCCTTCCATGTCGCGGGTCACCTTCACGCCCTGGTCAAGAATTGCCTGGGCCAGCATGGCGCCTAGGCGGTCGGCAGCTTCTTGCTCGTACCAGGCTTCAAAGTCATCGATTTCATGGTCGAAACCCGGATCGTGATCATGGTTGTCGTCGTGGTCGTCGTCATGTTCGTGCTCGTGGTCGTGGTCGTGGTCGTCTTCATGCTCATGCTCGTGATCATCGTCGTCTTCGTGTTGGCCCGTGCTATAGAAATAGCTGTTCTGGGAACCATTGATCTTGTCCCAAACCGAGTGGCCGTCTTCATCGGTTCCTACGCTGAATCCGTAGCTCTGCTCAGCACCTGACCCGAAAGGATGTTCGGGGTGATTCTCGTTGTTGATGCTGACGTTTAGGTTCAGACTCTCGAGGTACTCCCCGAAGTTCTCGATCTCAACCTGAAGATCGTTCCAGAACTCTTTCAGATCATCGAGATCTTCCATGTCGATCTGGATATCTAACTCGCCATTCTCGTTGGCCCCGTTTTGCATGGCTGCCAGCAAAGGCTCTAGTTCCGCTTGCTGCGTCTCGAGGAGAAGCTTCTGCTGCTCGTACATCTGACGCAACCGATCTTTGACTTCTTTCTGAAGCACTTTCTGGTTGTTGAATTGGGATTCGTTACCGGCTATGGCGGCCAAATCGAGGGCCGCACGATACTCGGCGGCGGCGTCGGTGGCGTTTCGGACGGTCTCAGCATAACGGTTCCCAAAGTTCCGCTGTTGCTCTTGCGCCAGACGCCATTCGGAGCTTGGTGCAGGGGCCGGTACTTCGATCATCTTCCCGTCGGTACCGATGGTTACCAGCACATCAATCACTTCGTTCTTCCGAGCTACGGTCAGCATGAGGCCGCCATCGACACCGTGGTGCGAGATGCGGTCTTTCAGCAAGTCGAAGCTGGCCGGTTTCTGTCCATCCACCGCAATGATAACGTCACCGGTGTGAATCCCTGCGATCTTGGCCGGCATGCCGTCCATGACATCGGTGATCACCAATCCCTTAATCTTTCCGTTGTAGTCCTTCTTGTCTTCGGTGTACACACCAATGATGGGACGGGGGACCTGAATGGTTTTGGGAGTGGTTGGATAAGCTGGAACCTCAGGTGAGCCGTGGCCCGTAAGCGGAACCGGCTCCACGCTGTAGACTTTGTCCCAAGAGCGCGCAGCAGATCGCTCCTGGGAACGCTCAACCGCTCTTTTAAGATCGCGCGCAACCCGACGTCTCAATGCACGGTCATTCTCCTCTTTGAGCTTTTCCGGAGCAATGGCGGCCAGAAGATTGAGCGGGCTCCACTCTTCGGGGCCGGATGCTTCTTGATCTAACTCTGTCGGGTCGCTCAAAAGTTCTGAGGATTCAGGAGCATCTTCTTCATCGCCCGCAACCAGGTCCCCTTCAACCTCACCCAGGTCGTCTTCAAAAGGAATGGAGGTCATAGGTGGAAACTGTTCGTGCCCCGGGTTCACCCAGTCGGTCAGGTCGGCCGGTGATATCAACATTTCCGCGTTACTCTTCTCGGGCTCAAATCGGTCCGTAGAAATGCCGGGGGCAAAGACCAAAACCAGGCCCAGCAGCCCAGAAGCCACCGCAATGCGACCGCGCAAAGAAATGTGAGTCGCCCGAATCTCTTTGTCATCGAGCAGGCGTTGAATGCGACGTACCAGGGGCGAACCGGCCATGCCCGAAGCCATGATGGGCTCCGCGTGGGACTTGTTGTTCCAAGAAGCCACTTCAGCCAGACACTTGGCCAAGGTCACATTGCCGCCGGTTTGGCGCACGGCCCAATCGTCGCAAAGATATTCTGCGGACTCGCGCATTTCTTTGCGCGCCACACGAATCAACGGTTGGAAGAAAAACAGACTTTCTAGGAACCCGCCAAATACCAGCCAGAAGGGATCACGACGAATGAGGTGGGCCAACTCATGGGCAAGAGCGGTTTGCTGTTGCTCGCGAGAAAGCAAGGTCAGCGCGCGATCAGGCACACAGATTTCGCGACGGCCAAAAGCAATCGGGCCCATCAACCGGTTCAA
>JABDJR010000517.1 GCA_013003415.1 Candidatus Eiseniibacteriota bacterium
TCCCGGGGAAGTCGACGTTGCAGCCTTGCAAGCCGCAAAGCAACGAGCCGTGACTATGCTTCAGCTGGCAGCGACGCTTGAAGTGGAAAACAAAGATTTCGGGATATCGGTTCGCGTGTACAACGAGACCGCTCACAAGCTTCCTTCAGGGTATCCGGAGGGTCGGCGTATCTGGTTGAACGTGGTGGCCAAAGATTCGCTTGGAGCCACGGTCTATGAATCCGGTGCTTATAACTTCGCAACCGGAGAGTTAACCCACGATGAAGACAGTAAGATCTATGAGATTCATCCGGGGCTAAGTCCGAGTTTGGCCTCGGCTTTGAGCCTTCCGTCGGGTGAATCGTTCCACTTTGTCTTGAACGACACTGTTTACTTCGACAACCGGATCCCCCCCCGAGGGTTCACGAACGCAAACTTCGAGACGATTCAGTCCGCGCCAGTGGCCTACGCCTATGCCGACAGCCAGTACTGGGATGACACCGACTACTATCTACCGGCGGAATCGGATTCCGTCACCGTGACTCTCTATTACCAAACCACGAGCAAGGAGTACATCGAGTTCTTACGAGACGAAAACACGACGAACTCAGCGGGGCAAGATTTATACGATGCTTGGGTCGCCGCAGGAAAGGCGGCTCCGGTTGTTATGGAGCAGGCTACACTAAAGGTTGACGTCACGGAAACGGTTGGGCTGCCCGAAGACCCTGCGACACCTGTGTCATTCGGCCTGTCCCCCAGTTATCCGAATCCCTTCAAAGATCGGATTCAGATTCACTACAACCTTCCACAGAAGGAACATGTCCACTTGGAGGTCTTTGATGTTGCCGGTCGTCGGGTGAAAGTCTTGGTTGATCAATGGCAGCGTCCCGATCGTTATGATTTGGAATGGGATGGGCGCGATCAGCGCGGGAGGCGATCCGCATCGGGTATCTACTTCATCCACTTCCGAGCTGGGGGGAAGACGCAGACTCAGCGCTTAGTTTTGACGGGTTAAAGGATCGGTCGCAAAGGGCCTCAGTGCTCAGTCGACGACTTAGTATGGCCTTCGCTCGGTTAGGTAGCGGCAAAAGACGGACCTGGTTTTCCGTCTTGACTCTTGCCACGAATTTATTATACTTTGTGATGCAAAGTATATGAGCGGCCACTTCTTGGCCGCCTTTTTCACACTTATATACTTTGTATTGCAAAGCTATAGTAGTCGTATCATCAAAACGTTGGGAGCATCTCGCATATGGGTAACTTCACGTCGGGACTAATCGTCGTGGCAGGCATCATCGTCCTCGTTATCATCAGTGTCGCCACCTATACCTGGGTGACCATGCCCCCCGATCTCGATCCCAACTCTCTCCCCTCACGCACCCTAGAAGAACCTAGCGCGAACTACGAGGCAGCGGTGAAAGAAGGCCGCTCCATCGCTCGCGAACTCATTGCCGAAGAAAAGCTACCTGGACTCTCGTTGGCCGTGGCCGTGGATGGTGAAATCGTTTGGGCAGAAGGGTTTCGCTTCGCCCATCTCGAGAACGAAACTCCGGTGACTCCCGAGACACTCTTTCGCATTGGAGGCATCTCGCAAACCTTCACCGCAGCCGCGGCCGGGCTGCTTTTCGATCGTGAGCAACTCAGTTTCGACGCCCCTATTCAAGAATACGTCTCGAGCTTTCCCGAAAAGCGTTGGCCCATCACCGCCCGACAACTAATGGCTCACACTTCAGGTCTCCGACCCCACCGCGGAGAGGGCGGCCTATTTCGAGGGGTTTGTGCCAACGATGAAGAACGCTTAGCCATCTTCGCCGGTGACTCGCTCGTTTATCGTCCGGGAACAAACTTTCGCTACTCATCTTATGGGTGGATGCTCGTCGGAGCCGCGGTTGCGGCGGCTGCCGACGAACCCTATCTCGAATTTCTCAAACGCGAGATCTTCGAACCTCTTGAAATGACAAGAACCGAACCTGACATTGCCGGGCAAAAGATACGCGGTACCGCTCAATTCTACTATCCCCGTCTTATGCTCAAGCCAGCCTGGGGTTTACACGAGGCCAGCGACGTTGACTTCTCATGCTACCTGGCCGCTGTGGGGTTCTTGTCCACCCCTTCGGATCTGGTTCGCTTCGGTTCGGCCATGATGGGTGACGAGCTACTCAATCAAACGACGGTGAAAACACTGCAAACACCAACTCAACTTGAATCGGGGGAATCCACTGGGCAGGGTCTGGGTTGGACCGTGCAAAGCCTAGCCACTGATCCGTCTCAAGAACCAACAAAGATCCTTGGTCAAGGATTGGGGAAAACCGTGGTCGGCCACACCCTTGGCGTAGGGACGGTTGGCGGGCAGGTGGCGGGCGGAACCGCATCGCTTTTGACCGTCCCCGAACACAAGATCGCCATTGCGGTTGCAACCAATGTCACGGGCTCCGAGAACGCATCGCTGATTGCAACCCGGCTCGCCGACACGTTTGTTCGCTTTCTCCAGGCGAACTAGAATTCGGGGCTTGCAAAAAGTCATAATGAGCCTGTTTCATAGGGGATCCCCAATCGAAAGGAACCCCACCATGTCCAAGCCCAAAATCACTCCCACGGAGAACGGCCCCTATCTCATTGAAGGAACCGACGCCGTGGTGCGCTACACGGACGGAAAGGCGTTTCCAATCAAAGGCAAGGCAGCCTTGTGCCGCTGCGGCGGATCGAAAAACAAGCCTTTCTGTGATGGAACCCATAAAAGCAACGGCTTCACAAGCGCCAAAGATCCCAATCGTGTCCCCGACAAACTTGAAGACAGTGAAGGAAACGGCATTACCATTCACGACAACCGCGGACTTTGCGCGCACGCGGGTCGTTGCACCGACGGCCTTCCTGTCGTGTTCCGACTGGGTACTGAGCCCTGGATTGCAGCAACCGCAGCCGATGCTGAAACGATCGCAGCCACTATTCAGCAATGTCCCTCGGGAGCGCTTTCTTACAGCATCAACGACAAGCTGTATCGCGATCGCGGAGGCGACCCCATGGTGGCCCTAGCTCCCAATGGACCCTATGTAATTCGGGGTGGCGCGGATCTTGAAAACACAGAGTTGAATGAAGGCGGCACCACCGACCACATGACCTTGTGTCGCTGCGGAGCCTCCACCAACAAGCCCTTTTGCAGTGGCGCCCACTGGAATTTCCAGTTCGATGAGGATGCCCCAAAGGAGTAACGCGATACCCGTGATTCCCACCTCGACTAGATGACCCTAGCTGGGACAGCTCGTTCGGCCTTCTACCCTATTTTTCGGAGTTTCTATGGCAAGTCTAACGGCTGATTTTAAAAAGTTCGTTTTGCGTGGCAACCTGGTTGACATGGCGATTGGTTTTACGGTGGGAGCTGCCTTCACCACCGTCGCCAAGTCCCTCGTGAACGATGTCATCATGCCGGTGGTTGGGTTGGCCATTGGGCGAGTCGATTTTGAGGATCTGTTCTGGGTGCTGGATGCGGGAACGGGAACTCCCCCTTATACAACCGTAGAGCAAGCCCAAAAGGCGGGCGCGGTCACCTTGAATTACGGCGTCTTCATCAATAACCTCATCGCCCTGCTTCTCGTCGCTCTTGTAATGTTCTTAGTTATCAGGTCAATGAATCGCATTCAGGATGAGTTTGAGGATGACGAGGGTACGAACGATGACGCCCCAAAAGAACCTGACAACAAGAAATGCAAGTTCTGTCGCTCCACGATTCATTTCCGCGCTGTGCGATGCCCCCATTGCACAAGCGAACTTCCGGCAAAACCGTCAGCTAATTAGCCCAACCTTTTAGAGGACACTTCATGCCCCGTCTATTCATCGGTCTAACTCTACTTCTTTCCGCCAGCCCCTTGTTTGCTCAACCCTTTGAAGCGAACTGGGAGGCCACCTCAGAGGAATTACCAAGCCAAAGCTGCCGCTACAACGTGATTGATACCTCTCCAACCAACCCTAACCTAAACCCTGAGTTTCTCACCCTTTCCACGCCAAACAACAACCAGTTCTTAGGGTATGAGCATTTAAGCGGCCACCTTCAGGTGCCGAGCATGCTCGTGGTCGAAGCTCGGATTCGATTCAACAGCGGTAGCAGTAGCCAATCGAACCAAACCGGTTGTGGCATTGTCATCGAGCCGATCCCCGACCAGACCACGATTCTATATTTAGAAGATGGCGCGATCTTCTTGCTGGCTGACCCCAACACCCGAGGGGCGCAGAGCGCGATTCCGACTTCCGACGGTTTTCATACCTATCGCATCGAAGTCCAACGGGATACCGGCGTGGTTCAGGTCTTCTACGACGACAAGCTCACCTTGGAAGGCACAACTTATGCCTTCACGGCCTCCGATGGTCTGCCAAGTATTTATTGGGGCGATCCTGCAAACGCCGCCCGAGCCGACTCGGATTGGATGTGGTTTCGCCACAATGCGGCAACTTTGGCCTGCGGCAATTTGACTCCCGTCTCTTCAACAACCTGGGGCAAACTGAAACGAACCCCCTAGAAGAGATAGGGGGCGACTCCGAAGAGCCGCCCCTGCACAGGAGTCTATCCCGAAAGCGCTACCGCTTTCTTATCGTAAGAGTGCCAGTCTGCGAACCTGCCGCTCCGAGCCGGTTCTTAACTCATAGAAGTAGATTCCAGCGGGAACTCGAACGCCCGAGGACGTGGTGCCGTCCCAGAACGCTTCGTGCATACCCGCCAACTGGCGCTCTTCGACAATCGTGTCAATGAGACGTCCGGAAAGGCTATACACCCTAAGGCTCACCGGTCCGTCATCATTTACGCCGATCTGATACTGGATACGAGTTCCGGCCGCCGCCATCGGGTTAGGGGCGTTCTGCGCTAGCATGGTGACCCTTGGGTTCGTCGGGTTATCTGTCGATAACGTGCCGCAAGGAGTCGAGCTATCGCAAACCGTCGTAAACGTTCCCGTATCCGTTAATGAAATATCATCGATCCACCATCCCTCGTGTGGTGGACTGGTGTTGGTGTTGTCGCAGCCAATCCGCCAACGGATCAAAGCGATCTGCCCGGCGTAAAGCGGCGTTCCCAAGGGCGACGTCATCGCTCCCAAGTTCACCGTCTCCTGGACAAAACCGCCGGAGCTACCGCTCCAGAAAGCACGCCCAGGGGCAAAAGGACCACCGAACGCGGGCCCAAGCACATTCATGGACGAATTGTACGACTGGCCAATGTCTTCCCACGTGTCTCCGCCGTCTACGGAAATCTCTAACACGCCGCCGTCATAGGTCGATTCCAACACGTACTTGTGCCAGAAAGTCAGCACGGAACTTGGCGAGATGTACAACGGCGGTGAGACGAGCGAGGCATCGGTTTCCGAGGGCGTATCTCCATGGAACCAGGAGCTAGCGCCACTGAAAGCATCGCTGCTCGTATAACCCCAGGCATCCGAGCCAACGTCGGCGAAGTGCGTGAAGCCATTGGGCTCCACGCCTTCCATATCATCAAAGAATTGCTGGGCCGAAAAATCGACATCCGACTCTAAGACCAAATCAATCGTTCTTGTCACAGCATACCCACCATCAGCGGTGATACTGAGTTCCAGCGTCGCCGGTTCCAAGCAGGTAGCTCCGGCTGAGATATACACACGGAACGGTTGGTCGCCCTCTTCGAAGTGCTGGGCGTTCAGGTCTCCATACAAACCCGTATCATCGAGCACAATCACGTTGCTGGATAGCGAGGTGAGGGTCGATTGAATGTTTTTGGCATCGGTCCCACTTGCATTTCGAAGCGTGACGGAAAGGTCTAAGGTTTCTCCACCGTCAGGAGATTGGTCGCCGTCGCACCCATCAAACTCAACCATGTTTAAGGAGCGCACGACCACGGATGGCGGATCGCAGGTCATCGAAACGGTTTGCTCGACGGCATTGTTCTCTACATTTCCTTGGCTGTCTCGAGCGCGAACAAGGAAGTAGTAGTTCTGATTTGGAGTTAAGCCTTCCACTCGGTACTTCAACAAACTCGTCGAGGCAACCGGAGCCGTCGTGGGAACGGGTGTGGTTGTTGACTGATAGATCAGATAGGTGACCGGGCCACTTGGATCGGTGGCGGCCGACCATTTCAAATCGACCACATCACAGCCGGGTGCGTTGATATTCTTTGCCGATTCTAATCCCGCAAAGACGGGAGGGTCTGACTCAATTCCCGTGCAAACCGACGTTGCCTCACACTGCTCCCGCAGGATCGAAGCGTCGGTAATGGAATAGTCGTCAATATTCCAGCCAGGAACGACGGTTCCCGTAGCTGCCAAGTCGCAACCCAGGCGGAAACGAAGGATGCACGTTTGCCCCGCCCAAGGAGACATATCCAATGTCACCTGGTCGAACAGTGGATACGATGCACTGAGACCGTTCCAGGCACGGCGCCCACCGATGGTCGACTGGGGGTTGGCCGTAAGCTGGTCGTCGTAGCCAACATTGGTGGAATCCCCAACGTCGATCCATGTATCTCCCCCATCCAGAGAAAGTTCAAGCAGGCAGCCGTCCCAATCATCTTCCGTATCGTAGCGATGCCAAAACGACACCACGCTGGTGGCACTCGGGATAAATCCGGGTGGCTCCAAGGAGACATCTTTTCCTGTCGCTTTCGCTTCGGTGAACCAAGAGCTTCCCGGAATGGCCCCCGTCGTGTTGTTCCCGTTGGTATTGTGCGACCAGTCGTCCTCGTTTACATAGGCATAGTGACGCCAGCCGTTTTCGTCGCCCGACTCCATGTCGTCTTCGAACAGGGCAAATGGAACATAGAGAGAATCGATACCCAAGCTTAGAGTGACCGTATCCGTCGAGGAATAACCACCATCAGCGCTAATGCTAATTTCAATATCGGCAAAGGTGGAACACATAGCGGCCGCGCTAGCCATGACCTGGAAAGGAATAATGGTCTCGCCAAACTCACCCTGACCCAAATCCGGGAAGTCAACCGTACCGCTGGTCACACTCACATCGGGGTGCAGACTGGTGAGCGTTCCGCTGACTCCGGTGGCCGGCGAAGCGGTAGGGGCGTTTCGAAGCGTGACGCTCAGACTCACTTCTTCCCCGGGATCGAGGAAACCGTCGAGATCACAACCACCGCTCACAGAGCTAGTGGATACGGCAATATCAGGCGTGCCTTGGCAGATCTGGCTCACGCTGAAATCGGCAAACATCTTTTCGCCGCTTGAGGAAATATTCGTAACACTGATGCCGGTGAGGTTTCCATCATGATCTCGCGAAGAAGGCGAGGTGGTGTCCGTCCAGGTATCATTATTTTCGGCACTGAAGAAATCTTCACTCTCTCCAAACCATGGGCCAGCAAGTGGTGCCGCAGCGGTTTGCATTTCCCATTGGCCGTCCGCCTCGATGACCATCACCTGATAGTGCTGCGGACACGGGTTTCCACCCGGACACGCCTCGTCGTTCTGGGTTAAGACTTCATTATCAATGTGCGTGATGAGGAAGCCGGTCCCAAGGAGGTACTTGTCCCACTTGATTCGCTGGCGGTTCTCAACCAGGAACCACTCATTTTGAGAGTAGTCTCCCCCAGTCCAAATCTTGACCGCTTCGGGTGTGTCGCCTTGATAGTAAAGAGCCACCGTTTCGTCGCAAACGATTTCCTTAGGTTCTAACCAGCCCATCTCTTCCTTACTCCAGGCGCACATTTGCGTCGGGGTTGCGGGATGAGCGTAGTCACCGCCATAAGATCCGGCGGCCATAAG
>JABDJR010000317.1 GCA_013003415.1 Candidatus Eiseniibacteriota bacterium
GCCCCTCGATACCCAGAGTTCCCAGCTGGCCGTCCATGAACTTTTCCACCCGAAGCGTAAACGTATCCTGAACTCCATAAGGAATGGGACTTGTAGAGCCCGAAGGAGGCGTATTCAACTCGGCGTAGAACCCATGTTCTTGCCGCTCCATGGAAGCAGTGACCAATCCCCACTCTCCAAGGGGAGCCGAAACCAAGTACCCCTCGGCGCGAGAGTCCTGTCCCATGGGATGACCCATGACGCGTCCTCGATAGGTGTACCCGTCGGTGTAGATATTGTGCCAGTACCAAAGGTTGCGATCATCGCGCACATTGGAAGCTTCGGCTCGGAGCAAAACGCCTTTGGCCACGAGTTCAATGCCGTAGGTGTGACCGGTGGCGGAGGGTAAGGGCCCTTCCTGAGGGCTATCTTCCCCACCGTACTGACCGTAGAGTCGCCCCCCGTCGAGCAAGGGAAGCGAACGCAGCAAGGGATATAAATAGAGGGACCAATCGACGGTCGCTTTATGGTCCGTATTGTTGGTCTGATCGCCGCCCACGCGGTTCTCGTTCTTCGCCAAAATAAGATCAATCACGCTTCCCGGCGTGATAATGAAGTCATTCCCTTCACCCCCGAGCATGGAGGTGCGACTGGCTCCAAGCACCAACCACTTTCTAGGCGCGTAGGTAAACCGCGCCCCCACCAACCAAGGACTCACGGCGTCGTTTCGGTAGGGGTCATCGAGTTTTCCCAAAAACATCTTTGCCGTGAAGTCGCCCAAGCTCTCGGCCCCAAACAAAGTGAAAGGTCGATCCGATTGCAGAAGGAGCTGGTCCAGGGGACGCGCATTGGTGCTGATCACCAGCCCACCGTGGCGCTCGGGCCCCCAAGCCAAGGGAAGTCGACCCAAGGTGGCGCGAAAGTTTCTGAACTGCGTCGACACATGCAAGGATAAGGGGCGATAAGTCAGGGCGTGGCGATCGAAGCGCATCCGCCAATCTCCCCGGAGAGCAAAGCCTTCGGCCTCCACAAAGAACTCCCCGTCGCGCACCAGGGCTAGCCCCTCGCTTCGGTTCTCTCCGTAGTCTAAATAGTGGGGGGCATCGAGGCCGCGTTTGATCTGACTGCCTTCGAACCGCACGATCTTCCGAGGGTTGAACGCGAAGGTGCAGGGATACTCTCCCCTTCCCCAAAACACATCGTAAGGATTGATCCAGCTTCGTGCGCGTTCCAAGCGTTTGGCCACCGGACGTGTCAAACCGCTTGATGGGTCGGCTTCAATGGGAAGGAGACCGGTGTCGACGCCCAAGCCTTCGCCAAAGGGCATCATGAGATGAAACGCCCGTTCCCTCGAAATGGGCTGCTCTCCTCGAAGCGGCTCCGAGAGGAGCCCCAAAAGATCGGCTAGCTGTAGCTCGCGATAGATGGGATCGCCGGCGGGAATGAGAGCCGACACCTCGCGACCGGAGGCTGAGCCGGATAAGACGAACAGCAAGGCAACCGCCATGGGGGATAACTTCAGAATGAACTTCTGAAGCAACGCTCGCTCTGAGATTTTTTGGGGCCCTCCTCGCCTATTCGCGGTTCTGTGTGGTGAGTATGATAAGGCCTTCCTTCGGAACTGACGAGACCAGCATTGGATTGGGCCGTCCCCGTATCCACCCTACGAGACCGATGATTAAAAAGATTCTTCGCACTGTCATCTTCGAAACCTGGTGGCCTCCTGCGGCAAACCGCCTTGCCAACCCGGACTCTCCTACTTTGAGCGATCGACACTTGGAAACGCTCCGCTGGGGTTGGGGAAACCGAGGATGGTCGGCGAATGTGGAGTACCTGCAAGCGGTCATTCGGGCCGCGGCTTCGGTAGAAGGTCATATTCTGGAGTGCGGCTCGGGGCTCACCACGCTCGTCATGGGAGCCTTGGCCAAAACGCGCCCCTTCACCGTACACGGCCTGGAACATCACCCGGCCTGGCATGCGCGCATGAGCAAGAATCTGAGAGATCGAAGCCTCTCCAACGTGACCCTGCACGAAACACCGCTGGTCTCGCGAGGAAAATTCAGCTGGTATGAGATTCCGGATGCTTTGCCCAAAGATGGATTCAAGCTTCTGATCTGCGACGGCCCTCCTGGAGACACACCCGGAGGACGCTACGGCGTGCTACCGGTGATGCAGCCGTTCTTGGCTTCCGACTGGGTGCTCTTGCTCGACGATGTCTCGCGGCAACCGGAACAAGAGGTGCTTCAGCGTTGGGAAAAAGAGTTTGGGGTCGCGGTAGAAATTCGCGGGGGAGAACGAGCCTACGCGGTGGTTAGACCTGGCTCTTAGGAGCGGTGGTTAGACCTGGCTCCCCGGAGACAGATCGAGGATCGTCTCGTCGCTTGTTTCTGAATTTGGCTCCTGCTTACCCAAGGGATTGATGGCCAAGGCAACCAAGACCCAGAAGTAGACGGCTACGGATGGAAGCCCGAAGGTACCGGCGCCTAAAGAACCCACCATCATCCCGACCCAAGCGCCAAAGACTCCTACCTGAAAGCCATCCCAACCGTTCACGGCCTTCTTAAGTTTGCGCCCCATGGCCAAGGTCAACCCCAAGAAGGTGGCACAACCAATCACACCGGTTTCTAAGAGCAAGCGAATCCACGTTTGATGAGCGGCAAAGCCCTGTTGATAGCTCACGTAGTCAATGAACGTTCCCACGCCCGATCCCAACACCGGACGCCGGGGAAAAATATCGAGAGAATAGGCCCAGAGACCAAACCGCCAGAGCAAACTGTTCTCTTGCCCCGTGGCGGTGGCGGTAAGAAGACGTTCTTGAAAGTTGGGAAGAATCTTCCACGCCGCAAAAAGAGCCACCGGCACTAAAAGCACCAACCATTTTCGATAGCCGAGCATCCAGGCTACGACCAATGCGGCTATGAAAAACGCAATCCAACCCGTGCGCGCATAGCTGAGATAGAACGCGAGCATTTGCAGACTAAAGAGAGGCACCAAGAAGGCACGCGAGAAATATTTCGGTCGCAGCACTAAGGCGAAGGTGACAAGGCCCACCACCATGAGATAGAGCGCGAGGGTGGTGGGATGCGATAAAGTGCCTCGCGCCCGAGCCTCCCCAACCACGAGACTTTCAATATAGAGCTCTTGGCCCAAGAAGGCTTGGATGCCCAGGAAGTAACCCAGAATGGCCACCACCGCAGGGAAAATGGAAGACAGAAGGATCGCCAACAAGATCTGCTTCCGATGCACTGCCGTGAGGGCAAAGCGCATGAGGAACGCAAAGATAACGACGTACTCCAACTCCCTTCCCCACCGCTTCAAACTCTGGGCCGGAAATACACTGACCAGCACCGAAGCGCCCGCCACCAGCAGGAAGAGCACCATCAGAAATTCCAAACCCGGCGACTGACTTTCCCCCGGCTTCAACAACACCCGCACCAAGAACCCGTAAAGCAGCACCATGGAAAGCACAATGTCGAAGCTAATGCCGTCTTCTCCACCGATGCGGAGGAAGTCGAGGTTCACCACCACCAGCAAGAACATCGACAAGATGAGAATGGGGCGATGCAAAACGTAGAGCGCGAACAGCGGCGCCCCAAAAATAACCACCGGAATCGCAAGCGCACCCGGGTGTCCCCGCCACATCAACATGACAGCCACCAGGACGAGGCTGGTCAGGGCAAAAAGGAGAGGGCGACGATCGGTTAACGTCATGCGCCTCCCGGATCCGTTTCTGGTAGCGTAGCCCCGGTCGTTTCAGGTGGTGCGCCGGTGGTCTTAGGCAGGGCGACTCCGCGTAACACCTTCATGAACTCGGCCCCACGAGCGGGAACCGCAGAAGGGTGATCCGCAGCCGGCGGATTGCCACGGGGGTTCTCTTGCCACCAGTCGGCAAAGCGAGCGAGGGCTTTTTCAATGGCGGCGGGATCGTCTTGGGAAACTTGGGAGTAGGGCACGGTGCCTTCGCAGAGGCTCGCCACCTCGGCTTGCGTTCCCAAATCGAGCACGGGAATCCCCGAAGCCAAATACTCGTATAGTTTCCCTGGAATGTGAACCTTGTCCCAAGAGGGGTTGTGAATAACCCCCACGTGCACTTGCCCGAGGTGCTCTTCAACCTCGCTTTGTTTCAGAGTCCCGAGAAGACGGACGCCTCGGGTTCCTACGGTGACTTCAAAGGGTTTGTCATAGCTGGCTCCAGCAATCTCCAAGGCGGCCGTTTCGTAACCCGGAACCTTCGCGGTGGCAACTGCGGACCCCAAACCATCGAGGCGCCGTTCCCCGTAGAGGTTTCCCGCATAGAACAAGCGAAAGGTGGAGGCCTGGGTTCGATCTGCGCTTGCCGTGGTTCGTGGTGCAAACATATTGCGCACCACGTGGACGTGCTCGGCCTGGCCTTTATACCGAGCCTGCAACTCGTTTCGATGGGCTTCGGTCAGCACCACCACGCTGCTCGCGGTGGTGACACATTGCCGTTCCAAACGCGCACTTTGGCTTCGGGAAAACGGATTGGCAGCTTGAGCTAGGTAAGGATTCCCCACCCATTGGTCGCGCATTTCCATGATCCAGGGAAGTCCGGACTCCAAGGCAAGCCGTCGTGCCACCACATGGGTGGTATAGGGCGAAGACGAAGA
>JABDJR010000370.1 GCA_013003415.1 Candidatus Eiseniibacteriota bacterium
CACCAACTGCCCCTGCTCTATCTCGGAAATGCCACCTTCCGGGCCAACCACCAGAGTAACGGCTGGCGCCGGGTCGGCGAAGGATTGCAGCGGCTCTCCTGAGGGTTCAGCGAAGAACAGCGGTTCCCCCGTAAGGGACTCTAAAAAGGCTTCCAGACCCTGAGGCTCTTCCACCTGGAGCAAATGAGATCGTTTGCACTGCTTCAGAGACTCCACCGCAATGCGACGCCACCGCTCCACTTTGGACCCGCCTTCGCTGGGCTTTGCCACCGATCGATCCATAATCAGCGGAACGAACCGGCCGGCCCCAAGCTCCGAGGCTTTTTCAACCAGCCAATCCATACGGCTCGTTCGAAGCACACCCGCGGCAAGACAAATCGATGGAGACGGCCAAGGGGTTAAGGCCTCGATACGTTCTATCGAAACTTCAAAGCTGCGTTTTCCCATGTCCTGAATGACGCCATGAAAACGCTCGCCTTTACCATCCACCAAAACAACGGGGTCTCCAGATCTAAGACGCAGACTCTTTTGTGCGTGTTGCGCTTCAGGGCCATCGAGATGAACGGTGGTATTGGCTTGAGCCCCCTCCGGAAAATAGAGAACCTGTTCTGGCTCAGCCTCTGAGTTCCGGCGGCGACCCGTCGATTGAGAACGCTTCACCAAAGCTCGACCTCTTAACGATCCTTGGACTCGAAAGAAAGAAGCTCTTCGTACATTTTCTTTTCCTTCTTGTCTGGTTTTTCAGGAATGGAGATCTGCACCCGAACAAACTGATGACCGGTGCCACCCCCTCGCAGTGCCGGCATGCCCTTGTTCTTCAAGCGCAACAGCGTGTCGTGCTGGACGCCGGAGGGAATGGAGAGGGTTGCGGTGCCGTCGAGCGTAGGAACTTGAACCTTTCCTCCGAGCACCGCGCGCGCGGGGCTGATGGGAAGCTCGATCAATAGATCTTTACCGTGACGCTCGAACCCTTCGGGGTTTTCGACTTCCATCACCACAATCAGATCTCCGGCGGGACCCCCTCGAACCCCACGATCGCCTTCCCCACGAAGGGTGAGGTAATCGCCGGTATCCACGCCCTTGGGAACCTTGATCGTGATTTCTTCATTTCGATTCTCGAGGCCTTCGCCCTCACATTGAGGGCAAGGGTCGTTGACGCTTCGCCCTCTTCCCCCGCAGTCGGGACAGGGACCAACGTTCACGAACTGACCTAAAAAGGAACGCTGCACACGCCGGACTTTTCCAACCCCCTGACAGGTTTCACAGTTGTCCGGTTCACGCCCATCGCGGGTGCCGTTGCCATGGCAGTTTTCGCAGGAAACGGCCCGACGAATGCGAATGCGTTTCTCGACCCCTTTGGCGGACTCAAGAAGGGTGACGCCTAAGCGAATCTGTCGGGAACGACCCTGACCGGGGTTCTCGGCTTCTTCGCGGCCACCAAAGCCAAAGTCGCGCATAAAAGAGCGCAGGGCATCGTGGATATCGAACTCCATGCCCGAGAAACCACCACCGGCGGCACCCTGCACCCCCGCGTGGCCAAACTGGTCGTAGCGTCCACGCTTGGTTTCATCGCTCAAGACCTCGTAGGCCTCGGTAGCTTCCTTGAATTTTTCTTCGGCTTCCGGATTATCGGGGTTCCGATCGGGGTGAAACTTCAGCGCCTTGACGCGGTAGGCCTTCTTAATTTCAGCCCCGGTGGCGGAACGTTCGATTTCAAGAATTTCGTAATAATCTCTTTGACTCATGATGTCTCGCTCACAAAACGGCCTTCTTTAAGTGCATGATAAACAAGTTCTCTGGCGTCTTGAACGTTCCCCGAGACCGTCGCCCCGGCTGCGTAGAGATGACCTCCTCCACCGAGGGACTCCGCAATAACCTGAACGTTCACTCGCCCTTTTGATCGAAAGCTAAGTTTCGTCTGATTTCCTTCACGCTCCACCAGCAAGACCACGCATTCGCAAGTGCGAACACTTCGGGCCACATCGACAAAGCCTTCCGCGTCTGTTTCGTGGGCGCCGACTTCATCGATCATCTGTCGCGTCACGGGAAGAAGGAGTACCCGTTCCTCATCCAGAGATTCCATATTCGCCAGACTTAGGCTCATGAGCCGCAGCCGTGATAGCTCCCACTCCCCGTAGACTTTTTCGTAGAGCACACTTGGGTCAATTCCGGTCTCTAATAACTCGGCCGTGACTCGGTGCGCTCGAGAGTCGCTATTCGAAAACCGAAAGGAACCGGTGTCCGTGAGAATGGAAGTATAAAAACCAGTCGCCATGACCGGCGTAAGCTGCCCCCCCATGCTGCGGATGAGCTCGTAGGCCAACTGCCCGGTGGCGGCCGCCGTTTCGTCGAGTCCGTTTAAGGTGGCGGGTCCGTCTTCGACGGGATGATGGTCGACGCAGACCGTGAGGGCGCCGATGTCCCTCATTTTGGCCTCGAGGGGAGCACCCAAGCGGTCCCACCGCGAAAAATCGAGGAAAATGGCCACCTCGGCCGCGTCCAAAACCTTATCGTGGAGGCCCTGGTCATAGCCCTGAAATTGCTTTTCGGTGTTGAGGAACTCGTACCGCGTGGGCAAGGGGTCAGGATTGATGATCGAAACCGATTTTCCCTGGTTCTTCAGGTATTCCCAGAGCCCAAGCTGGGCACCCAGACCGTCCCCATCCGGATTCTGGTGGGTGCACAAGACAAAGTGCTCCTTCTCTCGAAGGGCATCGGCAATGTTGTTCCAGGGAGATTGGTCGAAGAGGGGCAAACCTATAGTCATAGCCCGCAAACTCTACCCCCTCGATAGGGCCGGGTCAACGCCATCCATGGCTTGACGCCCTCCTTTGGGCTAGCCATGCTTAGGCTTATTCTCGCGATATCCGCAGCACCTAAAACCATCTTCCCGAGGTTCAATCATGGCTTCTTTTCAACACGTACACATCCCCGAAGGCGACTTGATTAAAGTCGAAAACAATCAGCTTGTTGTAGGCGACAACCCGATCGTGGGGAAACTCCGGGGCGATGGTATCGGGTTAGACATTTTCCCCGTCATGGAACATGTCGTGGATAAGGCCATTCAAAAAGCCTACGGTGGCAAGCGACAGATCGTGTGGTGCCCCATCTACTGCGGCCTGGAGGGGCTCCAACACTACGGTGAAGTCCTTCCCGCAGAGTCGATCGAAGCCATCCAGTACCTGAAGGTCGCCATCAAGGGACCCTTCACTACTCCCATCGGGGAAGAAACGCACGTGTGTTTGAGTTGTGCGCATCAGCAAATGCACGAAGGAACTTGCGACAGCTGCAAACGGGACGACTCCGTGGCCCCGCGATTCCGCTCCATCAACGTTGGGCTCCGTCAGGCCATGGATCTATATGCCTGTGTTCGCCCCGTCCGCTACTTCGAAGGCGTTCCCGCTCCAAACAAGTACGCCGAGAACGTAAACTTCGTGATTTTTAGGGAGAACACGGAAGACGTTTACGCCGGTCACGACTTTGAGCGTGGAAGCCAAACCGCCAAAGCCATCATCGACCTCATTGCCAAGGAAACCGGCCGCACTATTCGGGCCGACAGCGGCATTGGGGTGAAGCCCATTTCCGAAACCGGTTCCAAACGCTTGGTCCGCAAAGCGCTTGAGTGGGCGGTTCAAAACAACCTTCCCTCGGTCACTCTGGTTCACAAAGGGAACATCATGAAGTTCACCGAAGGCTCCTTTGCAAAGTGGGGTTACGAGGTGGGTAGCGATGAGTTTGCCTCGCAAACCCTAAGTGAAAAGGTGCTCTGGGATAAGTTCGACGGGAAGATGCCCGAAGGCAAAATCTTGATTAAGGATCGGATCGCGGATTCTATTTTCCAACAGATTCAGACCCGACCCGCCGAGTACAGCATTTTGGCGAGCCCCAACCTAAACGGGGACTACCTTTCCGATGCCGCCATCGCCCTGGTGGGCGGTTTGGGCTTAGGACCGGGAGCCAACATTGGCGAGACCGTGGCCTTGTTTGAAGCGACCCACGGAACCGCTCCCAAGTACACCGGCCAAGACAAGGTGAACCCAGGCTCGCTCATTCTGTCTGCAGAAATGATGCTGCGTCACATGGGTTGGCCGGAAGCCGCCGACTTGTTACTCAACGGTATGCGTGCGGCGATCAAAGACGGACAAGTAACCTACGATCTGGCGCGACTCATGAGAGCTGAAGGCCGTGCCGACGTTAACGAGTTGCCTTCCTCCGGTTTCGGAAAAGCCATCGTAGACCGCATGTAATAAACACGACAAATTGGATAAACATATCCACCTTGTCCACAAAGCAAGTTTCCTTCGGTTTCGCTTCTCTCCCCACCCAAAGAGGTGTAGGTTTTAGTTAGTGCTTGGCCGTTGGCTGGGCGTTTTTCCCTCCCATGCGCCAAGCACCTCCGCCTGCAGCTTCATGCAGGACATCATTTCCTCATGCTGATGCAGGCGAGAATCACATCCCCGTCAGCTTGGCGGATCCGCCGCCCACCCTCTCGGGGAGGTTGGAGGAAAAATGAAACTATTACTTACCACACTCGTTATTGGGGTGGCCTTAACCCTCACCTTTGCCGTACCTGCACAAGCGGCTGATCCCGTCCCTGGGACGTACACATCCATCGACATTGGCTTTGGCTCCCAGGATGTGCTGACCGGACGTGGCAGCAACTCGCGCCCCGTTCCCGATCTTGGTATCGACAATGTTTTCAATACCATGTCTTGGGATGGCGCCACCTTAGGCACGCAGTGGAATTTCCAGTGCGCGGTGAGCACGAGTCAAACCACCACGAACAATCTTGATGCCAACGGAAACGGCACCATTCTCTTCGAAACAATTTATACCGGAGGAACGTTTTGGTTCTCGATGAGCGGCCCCTGGAGCGGCGCTGCCGTGGACCTCACCGGAACCGTAAACACCACCATCCGAAACACCACCTTGCAGTATGTGAACTTTGTTCCTGTTGCTGCGGTAGAGAATGTGAGCACAAGCGGAGCCTTTGATGGTTCGGGGTGTGTTCTTGATTTCGTGATCAACAACACGGTAGGACTTGGGGATACCGATTCGAATCCCCCCCTTCCTGCCGACTATCCACCCTTCCTCGACACCGCATGTCAAACGGGTGTTCGCACGAGCGGAAGCTGGGGCGATATCCGCGACATTATCTTGGCAATTAGCTGTCCAACTGCGGTAGAACCCAAAACCTGGGGAGGCATCAAACAAATCTACAACTGAGTGTGCTTAGCGTTTCTCGGCGATGAGAATCGCAATTAGGATAGTGAGTGCACCGACACCTTGTAGCGGGGTTAGCGTTTCGTTCAGCAGCAGAAACGAGAACCCCGCTG
>JABDJR010000385.1 GCA_013003415.1 Candidatus Eiseniibacteriota bacterium
CAGCGGGGCCTGCTTGCAGCCGCCTTGGGGGATGATGAAGTAGCCTTGTCCGCTTTTGAGCGCGCCCTGCAAATTAACCCGCTTTTCCATGGAGCTCAAGTGGAGCTGGCTCACACCCTCTTCCGGCTCGAACGTTGGGAAGATTCGGTGACGGTTTACGAAAGAATTGAAGAACTGGGAATCCGCTCGTCGGATCTTTCTCTTCACGCCGGTCGGTGTTGGGAAAAGCTTGAAAGTTTTGAAAAAGCTGCGGCGTGCTACGAGTCGGCCATTTCCCAGGAAGATTCTGAAGCGATGGCTCACTACAGATTGGGGATGGTCTACCGCGCGTTGGGCAAGAAGGAAGAAGCGAAGTCTAGCTGGCGAAAATTCCTAACCTTGAATGACGATCCTCAGGCTGCCGCAACCATCAAGAATCTCATGGATGGAGATCAGTTCTCCGCTGCAAGGGAAGCATCGAAGTAATCGGTCAACCGAGAACCGATGAGGGGGAACGATAGTATGTCTCGCAAACCGAAGCCAAATCGCAAAACCAAAAACGGGGGATTTCTCTGGGGGCTTTCCCTGGGGCTTGCCTGTGCCTTTGGGGTGCTTGTCGCCCAGGATCAGGGTTGGTGGGGTACACCCGCCAGTAGTGAAGTTCCCCTCGTGACAACCGAAGCCGCGATGACGGCGCCCGCCGTCTTCCTCACGGATGACCTTCCCAAGGGTGTTTCTATTTTTGTGGATGGCAAAAAAATCGAGGCGGAAACCACAGAAACCGGACTTCGAATTCCCATACCCGGTAGCAACTCCAAAGTAGATTTTCGAAACGACCATGGGTCCCTATGGTCAACCCGCCATCATATTGAAACCGCGTCCAGTGACACCCTCCGTCCGAAGTGGGGAGGGGAGATCGTGATCGAAGTCGATGCCCAGGCGCAACGCGGTGAAGTCTGGCTCGATGGAAAACCGGTGGGCCAGGCGCCAGGGTCCATCGATGAGGTTCCCCCCGGTTGGCACATGCTCTCCTTGCGACAAGGTGACCGCGTCCTTTTCCAAGATGCCTGTGAAGTCAAGAATGCCAAAGTTACGGTCGTGCGAGTCCCGCCACCTCCGCCTTCGGGCAAAGGGCAGCTCAGCATTCGGGCACGTCTCTTGGCTCGTGAGGGATTTGAAGATTCCCCCGGCGACCTCGTGTTTATCGACGGTGTCAACCAAGGTCAAACACCGCTTCTTACCAATGTCGAAGCCGGATTCCATAGCATCAGAATCGTTCGCGATGGTTTCCCGGACTTTGTGGATGTGTTGTACGTTCCGGCAGGTCAGACAAAGTTTGTCGATGCGGACTTCGGTCGAGAAGAAAAGCTCTCGGTTAAGGTAGATGCTCCGGCCAAGGTTTCCGGTAAACAGAATGTTGCGTTTACTGTGGAGGTTTCGACCCAAGGGTCCTTAAACTATGGCGAAGTTTTGCTCCTTCCCGAAGGACAAGCCGAGCCGATCTCTCTCCCTTTGGTAGCTTCCCAAACCGCCCCAGGACTATGGGTTGCGGTCTTGCCTGCTCAGTCTGTTGCGGGGCAGAAGAAGCTTCGCGGTTACGCCTTGTGCCGCGATGATCAAGATAGGGAAGGTGCCTCCGAGATATTCGAACTGAATCTCTGAGGCCGGTTTTGTTTCATGCCTGAAATCTGCTATTCTCCTTAGCTAGTTGTGGTGCTCAACCCGCCCTATGGAGCACTCAGGTCCCCCCCTGGCTAATCATGAAAACATCACGTGCCCATTTCCACGGCTTCGGTGGGATCCTCATCTTTTGCCTTGCTCTCTCCTGGCCCAGCTTTGCTGAGGAGGAGCCCTACGGGCTGCCCGAAACTGCCCCTCACCAAACCTACAAACTCACCCTCGATGTGGAATCTACATCGGGAGCCCCTCTAGAAGCACGGGTTCAACTCTACGATGAAGTCGGGAACTCCTTCTGGCCCGAAGACCCCAACGCACTCATCTATTTCGGTTACACAGCCCACAACTACTTCTACGCGGACGGATCGGTAACCGCGGACGTGCCGGGGGGAACGGTGATTCTGGCCGTTAGCCGCGGCCTAGAATACGCCTCTGCGGTCGACACAATTTCCGTGTTTTGTGATACAACGCTGACGATCGTTCTTCCTGAGCTTATCGATTTGCGTAGCCAACTTTGGTATAGCGGTGACACCCATGTTCACATTGATCACGGTGGTGCTGGAGACACCTACGATGTGAGTCCGGAAGATCTTGCTCTCATGGGACGCGCCGAAGGCTTGGGAATTGTCTGTGCCTTATCCAATGGTTTGCACTTTTCCGGGCTGCTCCATCCCGCCGGAATCAATGACCATCATCTCTACTTTGGAATGGAGTACCGAAGTGCGCTGTTTGGCCACATGGGAATCTTGGGCTTGGACACGCTGCTCAACCAAGGCTGCTGCCTACCCGGGGACCCACCTTATCCCTTGAACTACGATATCGGGGTTGATGCCCATGAGCAGGGGGCGGTAGTGATCGCGGCGCATCCTGAAACCATGGATCCCGATGAGTTCAACAACACCTCCGCCGCGTGGCCCTATAGTGGATTCTCCCGCGAACTGGCCGCCGACGTGGTTCTCGATGCGGTCGACGCGATCGAACTTCTCTCCTACTCTAATTTCAACAACGAGTCGGTCATCACT
>JABDJR010000407.1 GCA_013003415.1 Candidatus Eiseniibacteriota bacterium
GTTCAAAAATCAGTCGGTAGAAGAGCTTGTCGTAAGCGGCACTGGTTCCAGGAAAATCAAAGCGAGTACTCCCGACGCTTGAGAAGGTGCCTCCGGTGGGGTTTCGTAAGAAGTGTTCCCCAATGGAATCAAAATCGATGGCGGAAGATGTGCAGTTGATGGCGTATAAGAAAGAGGCGCGGTTGCCATTGGACAAGCCATCGACGATGGGAATGGTGAGACTATTGCCACCGAGCCCAACGGCGATGTTGTTGTGAAAACCATGACCCACATGGTGGATAACCCCGTGACCGCGATTGATTTGTTCGATGACAGCCGGAAGCGTTTCGGGCAGAGCCCCGGTAAAGGGAAGATAGTTTTCATAGAGCTTGGTGATTTCGAAATCGCCGTTGTCCACAATCACGGCTGTGGTCTCCGCTAAATCGGCCCCATCGAACAGAATGCTTGGCTCGCCGGCCCAGTTTTGGGGGAACAGGACTTCAGCCAACAACAAGGCTGAAGCGGGGTAGTCGGCATCGACCGGTGGTGCGGTCTCATAGGTCAAGATCTTGTTGACGACCACGGATGCCTCAGCCGCGGTGTTGACCGGCAGACGACCAATGAAAATCTCAGGAAACAAGTCTGTCTCATCATCAATGAAGAAAGCGGTGCGAGACCCCTCCCCGTAGAGATTGTTGCCGTTTCCATTCCAATTGCCGTCGAGACATTGGTAGTACATATCGGTGGGGATAACATCGCCGGTAAAGAAGTTACTCCGCGCGAATCGCGCCGGGATGGTCGAGGTGTCCCCGGCTAGGAGAGCATCGGATATCCCCCACCCCGTGTAGGCATCTCTCAAGAACAACCTGATTTTTTCAGCGCCGTCGACACCTTCAGGATACTCCGCGTAAATACTCTCTACGGTTTTAATCACCGTGTAGCTACCGGACTCCATGCGCCAATCTTTCAGCGGCTGGAGCGCCTCCACAAAGGCCTCGGGCGTGACAATCACGAAGTCAACCGCGCCTCCATCTTGGCGGGGTCGAAACAGCGAGGATTCGATCTCACCCGCTTTCCGGACCGGCTGAGGCTGGAAATCGAACTCGCTATCTAGGTGAAGAGCTCCACGCCAGTTCGAATCGGAACGAGGCTTGAGCGCCGCAGGCAAGCCTTCGTCATCTTCAAAGGTCAGTTCCAGATTCAACCGGGTGCACACAAACCATCCACTCTCGCGCTCTTGGATGGGAGCGATCACCAAACCATCGAGTCGTTCACCGCGTTGGTAGCCGCCGCGGGTTTGAGTCACCAATTGCTTTAAAACCTGGGCGGATTCGGGATTAATGCGATCGAGGTGAGTGGGAAGGAAAGTTGCGATAGCGCCAGGTGTGGGAAGGTGCTCCCAAGTCTGACTGACAATTCTCACTCCGGCTAAGCGCTTGCCCGCGGGTGGGCGAACGGTTTTGACAACCACGGGTAGGTCGGGGCTTCCGGGGATAGCCGCCGGCGTTCCCGCCGGAAGATGGGGGCGCACCCCGTCGTCAACGGGTTCCCAAAAGACCTCAGATGGTGAAAATCGAAGCTCGACTCCAGCGGCGTCCGCGCTTTGAGGAGCGAAGAAACCAATTAGGAGACTAGAGAAAAACGCAAGCCAGATCGAAGAACGTTGCAAGTGGACACACCCCCACCAGAATCGCCGGGTTTTTGAAGAGGCCAGGGACTAGATAATCTGCACCGCCATGTAGCTATATATGTTGCGAAAAGCTCCTAAACGAGTTCAGGGGAAGCGGATCACCGAGGGTCTCTGAGTTTACCCTAGTTACGGTAATAGAACCAACTTCCTGCTGATCGAGTTCCCAGGGGTGTCTAAGCGGTAGAAGTAAATGCCTCCCCCGAGGCGCTGGCCAAGCTGGTTCTTACCATCAAAGCTTACCTCGTGGGTTCCCGGCGTCGCTAGCCCATCGAACAAGGTTCGAACTAAACGTCCTCCGAGGTCGAAAACCTGGAGCTGCGTTGGCTCGGGATCCCCCTCCGGAACCCGGAAGGTGATTGCGGTTTGCGATCCGAAGGGATTGGGGTGGTTCGGAGCCAGAGCGAGCCCGGTGGGATTTAGGATATCCGGGGTCCCGACAGTCACCCATACCTCACTGTTCACCTCACCGGTTCGTCTTGAGTTTTGGTAAAACATCGGCCAGGGCTGATCGTCCGGGTCGAAGGTTCCCGGCGAGTCCCAAACGTAGACGTTTTCATCAAGGCTCTGGGCAACCACTTCGGTTAGCCCATCGTCATCGATATCCCATAGAATGGGTCCGCCTTCGATGCTGTTGTTGGTACCAATGGGGAATCCATCGACTAAAGTAGCGTCGACGTTGAAGGCATAGAGCTTTCCGTCGTTGCCGCCAAAGCAAATCTCGTATTCCGGATCCGCATCGAGGTTTCCGACTGCAGGTGAAGACGAGAGCCCGACCTTGGACCCACCCGCATCGTAGAGAATGAAACCCCATCCGGGGAACAACCAGCCGTTCTGCCCGCGGAAGGCGTAGGCGGTTCCGTTACCGGCACAGATGATGACATCGAGGAAGCTATCGCCATCGAGGTCGGCCAAAGCCGGGGATGCATCGTAGTCGAGGTTCATGTTGGCGCCCGCCGGCCATCCGGGCGGCTGCACCAAGTTCACATTGAGGGCGTAGACGAGGAAATTGCTACTCGCGAAAACAATTTCCTTCAGCCCGTCGTTGTTGATGTCACCGATTGCAGGCGAATTCGTGATATCTCCCCCGGCGGCAAAGGGGAATCCGGGCAGAGATGTCCCATCTGGGTTTTGCACATAGAGGTTCCCATCGCGGGATCCTACGATCACCTCAAGCTCGTTGTCGTTATCGACGTCAGCGATGGCCGGGGTTCCATAATTCGCCCCACTGAGCATGATGTTGAACACGCCGTCGGTCCCGGGATCGTTGTCGGCATCGACAAGTTCGGTGC
>JABDJR010000474.1 GCA_013003415.1 Candidatus Eiseniibacteriota bacterium
AGCCAGCCTTGAAGTTCGAGACAAAGAACTCATGGTTTTGGTCGGGCCATCCGGCTGCGGTAAGTCCACCATGTTGCGCATGATCGCCGGGCTAGAAGAAATTAGTGCGGGCGACTTGTTCATCGGCGACAACAAGGTGAACGATATGGCACCCAAGGATCGAGACATTGCGATGGTGTTTCAATCCTATGCGCTTTATCCCCACATGACGGTTCGAGATAACATGGGTTTCGGTCTCAAGCTCCGAAAAATGGACAAAGAAGAGATTCGCCAACGTGTCGACGATGTAGGGGAGTTGCTCGGTCTTTCCGACTACCTCGATCGGAAGCCCAAAGCGCTATCCGGTGGCCAACGGCAACGTGTGGCGTTGGGGCGTGCCATCGTCCGTGATCCCGCCGTGTTTCTTTTCGATGAACCCCTCTCCAATCTCGACGCTTCTCTAAGAGTTCAAATGCGCACCGAGATTAATAACCTTCATCAGCGCTTGCAGGCCACGATGGTTTACGTCACCCACGACCAGGTCGAGGCGATGACTATGGCAGACCGTATTGCGGTCTTGAAAGACGGTGTACTGCAGCAGGTCGCACCCCCTCTGGAGCTTTACGATCATCCTGTGAATCAATTTGTGGCCTCCTTTATCGGGTCCCCAGCCATGAATTTCATTGCCGGTGAGTTCGATGGGCGACATTTTGCTGCGGGAGGTTTCAAGGTGGATTTGGGTGAGGTTTTTTCCGGTTTGGCCCATCGAGGTCCGGTGACTCTCGGCGTGCGTCCCGAAGATCTCGTGCTGGGAGAGGCGGGATCGGGAAGCATCCCTATCGATGCCACCTTGGTTGAACCCATGGGAAATGAAGTGTTCCTACACGGCATGTTTGCCGGCGAACAGGTGCTGGCCCGTTTGGCTCCGGCACCGATTCCCCAGGCCGGTCAGCAGTACCATTTGGTACCAGCGGCGGTAAAATGTCACCTTTTCGATGCTCAGACCGGAGCTAGCCTTTCCGTTTCTTCGGAGCCCCTAGAAGTTTGACCATGGTAGACGCAAACTCAAAAGCTTCACGCATCATTGGGATCGATGTTGGCGGCACCGGAATCAAACTGGGAGCGGTCGACGCGTCGAGCTTTCCTCCCAAAATCCTCCATGCCGAAACCCTCCATGGTCACGACCGCGTTCCCTTTGAAGAGACGATGGATCGTTTGGCCAAACGGGTTGAGGAGGTGGGTTCTGAGGTAGGGTGGGACTCGATTCAGGGGATTGGACTTGGGGTACCCGGTCTTGTTCTTCATCGGGAAGGGATTCTCAAGGAAGCCCCGAATTTGTCCCACTGGAATGGTTGCTATGTCCGTAAGGCTCTGGAAGAGCGCCTGAACCTGCCGGTGGCGGTCGACAACGATGCCAATGCGTTTGCGTTGGCGGAATGGCTTTGGGGAGCCGGCGAGCAGTCTGCCGACTCTGTGTTCCTAACTCTGGGAACGGGAATCGGCGGCGGCGTGTTCGCCAATGGTCGCATGATCCGTGGCAATCCGGGGTTTGCGAGCGAGCCCGGGCACGTGGTGATTGCTCCCAAGGACCTCACGGTAAAGGGTGGAACAACCGGTGAGGCGGAATGGTATGTGGGTAATAAGTACATTGTAAAGAGAGCTCTGGAACACCCGCACTACACGGCCGACCCTTTGGTAGCGCAGGTGGATCCCCTAACGCCCAAAGACCTCTATTTGGCCGCTGAAAAGGGGAGTCCAGTCGCGAAAGATGTGTGGGGGGATGTTGGGAATGCAATTGGGGAGCTTTTAGTGACGATGGTGAACATACTGAATCCAGAACGCGTGGTGTTTGGCGGCGGTGTCGCACAGGCACGAGAGTGGATTTTTGAACCTGCTCGCAAGTATCTAGGCCGTCACGGATTGATCGCTCGGCACGCTCCGCCTAAGATCTTCCTTGCCGCTTTAGGCAAAGAGGCTGGACTATTGGGAGCCGCAGGGCTGATGGTGGAAAGGGAGGCGCTCGAAGAGTCTTGATGATGGAACCCAAACTCACTCTCGGGGGCCAAAAATATTCGTCGAGACTCAACCTCGTTCGTTGGGCATTAGGGCTTTGCCTTTTAGTTTTCCACGGGTGCGCTTGGTTTCAGGAACCCATCGCTTCAGCTCCTAACGCGAACGGCAGTGCCGGCC
>JABDJR010000480.1 GCA_013003415.1 Candidatus Eiseniibacteriota bacterium
TTCTTGGTCGGGGACCAACGGTGCTGATTGTTGCACCGCCCGATCATCTTGAAAATCTCTGAATCCAATTTCGCGTAGGAAACGGTTCAGGAACTTCTCCCAAAAGAGATCGGCAAAGAATCCGGAAAGTTGAGCCTCACGCCCCTTAGGAGCCCGTGGTCAATCTCTCTAGGTCAGGCTACGATGTTCTGATGAGGACAGAAGCACTCACCAAAGCACTCCAGCCCTGGGGAAAGTTTGACGTCATCCGCCCACTTGAAGGAGGTTTCAGAAACCAATGCTGGGTGGTCGAAACGGCAAGCGCCCAATATGTCGCGAAGACGACCACCCGCTCCTCAGCCGCTATGAAGTGGCTTGCCTCACTTTTTAACACAGTCGCTAGCGCTGGATTACGACTACCCCACCTGGTTCCTACCCGCGAGCAAGATTTTGTCTCCAACGGAATGACTCTTGAACCGTACTATGAGGGGCGACCGCCCACGCCCATTGAACTCCAATCTCTGCGAACACCGATCGGTGAGATCCACGAACTCACCAGGAACTTTCCTCAACGGCCCGACTTTGCTTCGGCCAAAACTCTTAGGACGGAACCTCGTGGCGGAGACGTTGATTTAGATCGAATGCCTCCTCGCTTGGTAAATCGTTGCCGGGAGGCCTGGACAGCGCTGAGCCATTCCCCTTCGGCGGTGGTCCATGGGGACTTACACCCCTCTAACGTGCTCGTGGGGCCCGACGGCCAAGTAGCGCTCCTTGATTGGGACGAGGCCAGGGTCGATGCCGAAGCTTTTGATCTGTGGTCTATCAAACCCCAGGAAAGTCTCCATCCGGATCAGAGGCGCGCTCTACTTGCCTGGGAGATCGCTACGTGTTGGACGGTTGAGCCTGAGTATGCGCGTGACCTCGCCCGGAGTTTCTAATCGCAGGAGAAGCCCGCTCGGATGGAGTTCAAATCTTCCCAGACCGGGTGCGACATGGGTTGAGGAGATAACTCGAAGAACACGGCGTAGTGATTTTTCTCTTTGCAATGGATGGTTCGTCCGCGCACCAGAAGCTCAACCGCCGCCCTCTTCACAAACGCATCGAAGGTTTGCACACGACCCACAAAGTCCGGCCCGCCCATCGGGTCTGCTTTGGGAATTCTGAGCATGGCCCGATGTTGGATCTTGCTGGCGTCAAACTGCCCTTCACTCACCGCATTGGTGAGCCCTCTAAAGTAGGCTTCGAGATCCCGCTCAATGCGCTCAAGGTTGAGCTTAGTCCCATCTTGAACCCACCAGACGAAAGCATAGGTCCAATACTCCGGACTCTCCGCAGTGAACATTCCCGGAGAGAATCGAAGCTCTTCAATACCTCGGTAAGGAATCGATGGCGCAAACGAGAGCGGAAAGCGAATGGTTTCCGTACGCCAACCCTCCAGGAGCGGCATGCTAAAGGGGACATGGATGACCTCAGGTTCTTGAGCCATGGCGGGTGCGGCAACCATAAGAAGGACCGCAGCTAGAATTGAACGCACTCTACCTCCTCAACGGATATGAACTGCCAGAATACCAAGCCCCCGACCCGGGGCATAGCTGGGGAGCCATTCCTGGTGAAATTCGATACAATACCGACTGCCGAATTCTCCAACCAAAGGAAGACCATGAAAAACATAGGCATTCTTCTCATTGTAGTGGGTATTGCCCTCATCGGTTATTGGGGTTACCAATCGTCCCAGAACAGTGAATCCATTTCCTTAGGGGATGTTGAGCTATCCGCATCAAAGAGCACTTCCCCTATTCCTGCGGTAATCGGGGGAATCGCCTTCGTTGGCGGGCTTGTCATCATGATGTCGGGAAAGAAGAACTAGCTTACCCAACACAGGCGAGCAAAACACCAGAACAGATTTTCCCGCGGCTTTAGCAGGAAGAAAGAGACATGACCCAGAACCTGTACCCGTTTTCCCCAGAGACATCGGAATCAGCGTGGCGTCGCCTGCTTCGTGGGGGGCCCTTGGAACACTTGCCACGAAAAGAAGTCGATCTCATGCTGCTCCTCACCCATGCTGCGGCTCAGTTCGCGGCGGATCGAACCTACTCCGAAACCGAAGTTAGCGAGATCCTGAAGGTATGGTTGGCGAAGTTCGCGTCTCCCCATGGGGTCGATCACGTGACCGTCCGGCGCTACCTATCCGACCTGGGATTCCTCACACGCGACCCTGCGGGAGAGGTCTATCAACCGGATAGTGAAAAGCTTGAGGCTATGCTTGAGCCGGCCACGCGCAAGGTGAAGCCTGGCTTTCTGCTTAAAGAAATCGAATTCGATCGGGAGCAGCGTCGCAAGCAGTTTCAAAGTTAGGGACTAAGTTCCGGAGCGGGGAGGGAGTTGGGTAACACTGGGCAAGAGTCGGTTTATTGGCGTTCGTTCCCACGCTTGAAGTTGCCCGTAAAACGGCACAAAACGAGTTGTAGATCGTCCCCCGTTTTTCCTTCGCACTGACTGAGGAACTTCGACGCCTTATTCCCCTTGAGGACGACGACGGGCTTCCCCTGCCATGAAATATGAACGCGCCCGTCTTTGGAGATTTTGTAGGTAAAGTCTCGGTGCATGGTATAGAGCCTAGCACAGGGACTAGGGCTTCTTTCGCATCGCCCATAGCTCACGGATGGGAAGAGGGATGATGGCCGCGCAAAGAACGCCGCCACCTAGAAAGACAAACTTACCGATCTTTCCGTTGGTTTCTTGTGGAAGAAAAGGAATCCCTCCCTGGATCTCGTTGGGATTTGAAAACAAGCCGACCCAAATCCCCACCGAGGCGAAGCACCCAAGAATGATCGCCGCCGCGAGGGGCCCCCACAGGGGAGCATCTTTAAAGAGGACGGCCAAGCCTCCAACCATAAAGACCACCCCACAAAGGGCGAGGATGAGCTTCGGTACGTGGATAGAATCCTCTGAGGCTGGGATAACCCCCATCGCGATTAGCACGATGAATAGCCCCGGAACGAGGACGGCGAAGCCCCAGGCTCGAGTTCGGTGAGAGTCTTTTAAGCCGTGATTCGACATACCTTTATATCGACCACTTAGTCTGACCTATTAAATCTTTAGAACCGGCTCCGAAAAGCGAGTGCCGAAGGCTAAGCCCAACTCAGACCGTCTTCTAATGCCCAAAAATCGTTGTCAAAAAGGAGCCTCCCCTGCCATGGTTTCTATGGGTCACCGATGAGCAGCGGAGACCCAGCCAAGGAGGGACATGGCACGTCGTATTCGAAAAACCCCGGAAAAAATAGTGCAAGGGTTACGCACTTTTCTGATCCTCGTTTTCACCGCGGGGACGCTAGTCACGCTGGCAGAACTCCTACTACTCAGACACACGGAAGCATTCTGGCAACTTGTACCGGTAGTGATGCTGGTTCTATCGCTTGTCATGCTCGCGTGGTACGGACTCGCCAAATCTAAATCTAGTCTCGAATCTTTCCGGGTCGTGATGTGGGCCTTTCTTCTCTCCGGTGTCTTTGGATTCGTAAACCACTTTCGAGCCAATATGCGGTTTGAACAGGAACTGACTCCCGGTCTGGATGGTCTCGATCTCTATTGGCGCTCCCTTCAGGGCGTGAATCCAGCTCTTGCGCCGGGCACCATGATCTTTCTGGGCCTTTTAGGACTCGCGTTTTGCTACCACCACCCCCTCTTGTTGGGCAAAACAAGAAAGTAGGGAACCATGCGATTCTTTTCGCTCGATGACATCGCCAAAAACGCGCTGGATGCGTTTCGGCGGCACCCCTTTGTCATCCTGTCGGGAATCGTCTGTGCGGTCATTATCAACGTCCTGATTTCATCCGGTAACGATCAGGAGGAAGTGCTCATTCGTATGCTGATGAGCGCCGTCTTAGGCCTCCCCCTCTTCGTGGCCATTGACACCTTTGCCAACCGAGCCGCCGAGAAAAGCTCCGGTTCTTCGCGCCAGCATCTTTGGCTTCGCTTGGCCGGACTCGCCTTCCTCGTCGTGGTGTTCTTCTTTTGGAGCCGCTGGCAAAACGAAGTCGTGTGGCGACGTTTCGTCCAGCTGGCCCTCGCGTTTCATCTAGCCGCCGCCTTCACCGGCTACTTACGGAGCCAAGAACACAACGGCTTCTGGCAATTCAATCGGAACCTCCTCCTTCGATTCATGACCGCGGTGTTTTTTGGGGGCGTTCTTTTCGCAGGGATCTCCGTCGCTTTTGTGGCTCTGGATCAACTATTCGGGGCCAATATCGATGGCGAGTTCTACCTGCGGCTCTTCGCCGTTATCGGGTTCGTGTTTATCACCTGGTACTTCGCCTCCGGCATTCCTGACGATTTTGAGGCCTTAGAAGAAGACACGAGCTACCCCCTTGGGGTAAAGATCTTCAGTCAGTTTATTCTCCAGCCGATCGTCATCCTTTACCTTTTGATTCTGACGGCGTACTTGGTGAAGGTTCTGTTCACTCAAAAGTGGCCGAGCGGCTGGATTGGCTACCTGGTTTCGAGCGTTTCTGTCGTGGGAATGCTTTCCCTGCTTCTCCTTTACCCCATTCAGCATTTCAGGGAGAACCGCTGGGTCAAAACTTACGGGCGCCTGTTTTACATCGCCTTGCTTCCTTCCATCTTTATGTTGTTTCTGGCGATTGGGAAACGCGTTGGGCAATACGGGGTCACGGAGAATCGCTACTTCCTGCTGGTCCTCACGGTTTGGCTCTCGGGGATTGCGGTGTACTTCATCTTTTCGAAGTCCAAAGCGATTCGCGTCATCCCCATTTCATTGTGCCTTCTCAGCCTGCTCACAAGCTTTGGGCCCTGGGGAGCCTACGCCGTTTCTAAGCGCAGTCAGGTGCATCGACTGCAATCTATTCTGGAAAGAAACGAATTGTTTGCCGCCGGCCAAGTGGTTCCGGCGGAGGAAGACGTTCCCTTAGAAGACCGCCGCGAAATCAGCGCGACCTTCCGGTACATTCTCAACACGCACGGATATCACCCGGTCGACGACTGGTTTCCGGGTGGAGCCACTGCGATCGACACCACGCTCAAAACCTGGAAATGGGGTCGCGGGTCCGGAGACAGTCACGCTCAGAAGCTGATGGCTCACATGAATGTCCCCTACATCAACAAGTGGGAACATCGACAGGGACAGGTTCACCAGAACTACTTTTACGGCCAGGGAATGCATGTGGTGCCGGTGAAGGGGTTTGATTATCTTTGTCCGCTCATTGCCAACGGCCGATTCTTAGAGGCTCAAAACCTCTCGATCACCACGGAATTCCACCGAGGAACTGACCCGACTCTCGTGATTAGGAACGCCGACACGGATGAAATGACCGTGGACTTAGCCGAGGTTCTGCGGATTATCGAGCGAGTCCAGGCAGATGGCGTCGCGAATCAAAAGCTCGAAGCTCCCATCGAGATTGAGGCGGAAAGCTCCTGGC
>JABDJR010000551.1 GCA_013003415.1 Candidatus Eiseniibacteriota bacterium
CCCCAAGGCGGCTGCAAGCAGTCCCCGCTGACGATGAAGATCCGCGTATCCAGGGGAGCGATCGATGGCAATTTCAACATGCTGCATCGCGGCATCAAGATTCCCTACGCGCGAGTAGTAAAACGATAAGGCGGTTGCGGAGCGGGAGTCCTCCGGTGCCGCATCTAAAGCTTCGGTCCAGCACTGAAGGGCTTGTGTTTCATTGCCCTGCAGCTGACAAAGCACCCCCTGGTGATGGAGGAAGTCACCTCGCTCGGACCAAAAGAGATAACTCCGCCGAGCCATTTTCTGGGCTTCTTCAAAACGTCCCAGCTGTGCGTAGGATTGACTCAGATCCAACCACAGTTTCCCGAAGCCAGGAAAGAGTCCCCCACGTCGCTCACCAGGTTCGCGGGGGGTTCGGATTTCGTCGATCTCTCCGTACCAAGCTTTGATGGTGGGTTCTTCCAAGACGGATCGCCACATGGATGCCCCTTCGGCAGGGTCGCGATTCTCTGCGGTCGCCGCGCGGAGCCAAAGCACGTTGGCGAGTTCCAAGCGACGGGGTGGAATTCTCCGAATCGCAGCTTCCGCCGTATCCGGACGCCCATCAAGGAGGGCTATCCAACCTTCTGTAACCGCCTTGGCACCTTCCACCGGATCCGCAGCGTCAATGATGGCTGCGCGCGCTTTCGAGAATTCTCCCTTGGTCGCTAGGCAACCCGCCATGTTCAGACTTGCCCAGGAGTAGCGCGGGTTCAGATTCAAACAGGCCTCGAAGGCGACAATGGCCCCCTCTAGGTCACCCTCGGCCCATCGTAGAAGACCCAAACGGTTCTGCAAATCAGCCCATTCTGGGTGGCTGGCTGCATCCGCTTCAATCTGACTTGTAAACTCTTGGTCCATGACCGCGGGGGGCCAAACGGAACTTAGTGAAGTCTTCATCGTGCTCTCCATTGGAGGTCATCCTTGACGAGGTTTTCGAGTTGGAAAACCACGCCACGCACGCCGACAATCTTTCGAATGTCGCTTTCGAGCCGGGCCGCAAGTTCAACCATGCTTTCCGGTTTTGCGTGTCCATTACCAATGGGACATCGACGCCGTAGGGATCCGCGGAGATAAACCACACCGTTTCCAACCGTGTAGTCCACACCTGCAAGATCCACCCAGCGTTGGATCAATAGTGTCCTTAGTTGTGCCGTTAGTTTGTAGTCGTCAAAGGGCAATAGCCGATCCCCCATGGGTGTAGGGAAACTATCGGCAGCCCGCCTAAAAAGATTTAGGCGTCTTCAGAAGGTTGGCGAATAATGCGGAAGAAAGTGCCTCAGACAGATTGGCTAAGTGCTACTTATTCCGTCACATAGGACCCGTCAGAAACTTCGCCCCCGTGATCGACGGTTTGACGCCCCCCAAGCACAACATTGCGCCCGATGTGAGCCTCATCGCCGACCGAGGTATCTTTGCCCATGACGGTGATGCCTGAGTAGAGAAGGTCCGGAACCTTGCGATTGGCGGGGCCATCGCCTTCGGCTCCCACGGTGGATCGCGCTCCGACCCGCACCCGCTTGTCCATGATGGCTTTGTGCACATGAGCATCGGATCCGACGTGCACATCGTTCATAAGAATGGAATCACGCACCACCGCCCCTGGCTCCACGGTGACTCCCGGAAACAGGATGCTGTTTTCGACGTAGCCTCGTACCACGGCCCCGTTGGCGATCAGGCTGTGCTTTGTTGTGGTCTTGCCTTGAATCCGCACCGGAGGCGCATCGACACTGGGTGTCCTAATGGGCCAGTCGCGTTGGTTGAGATGGCGGCTGTGAACCGGATCCAGAAGCTTCAGGTTGTCTTCGTAGAAGGCCTGGAGGGTCCCGATGTCTTGCCAGTAACCCTCGTAGGGATGGGCTCCCACATCGGTGAGAGCAATGAGACGGGGGAAGATGTCGCGACCGAAGTCGTGACTGCTGTCGGGGTTTTCACGATCTTCCTGGAGGAGCTTGATGAGCGTGTCGCGGCGGAAGATATAGACTCCCATGGACGCCAAGGTGCACTCTGTTTCTTTGGG
>JABDJR010000530.1 GCA_013003415.1 Candidatus Eiseniibacteriota bacterium
GAGCGGCGCAGTCGCTTTGATTATGTGTTTCATGCTTGGGCCCTTGGGCGCACACCGATTCTATGTCGGTAAAACCAAGTCCGGGATTATTCACCTACTCACGCTTGGCGTGTTCGGGGTGTGGACCTTGATTGACTTGGTCATGATCGTAGCGGGAAAGTTTACGGATGCGCAGGGTCGCACCGTCATGCTGAGCCCCCCAAGCTCGAGTTCAAGCTCAAGCTCCAGCTCAGGCTCCAATGAAACGAAGAAAGCTGCTTAGCTGAAACGTTTTTAGGAATTGAAAAAGCGCTTCGCACATGCGGAGCGCTTTTTTCTTGCCACGAAAGAATGGCAACCCGTGCGGTCGATCTCGACTACCGAATTCGGACTTTTAACAACGCGCGGCCAAGAAGAATCTCATCACCGTCCTGCAACCGCTGACCGCGGGCATCTCGGCTGGTCACCGAGATGGGCTTTCCCTGGCGATGAATGGTAGTTCCCCCCTTGCTTTGCTGATCGTGCAAGGTGTAGAACCTCCCCTCAGCCTGATACGCGATGTATCCATGCTCTCGACTCACCGCTTCGCCTTGTTTCCCGGTATCTTTAAACGCGACATCATTGACGCGAAGGAGTCTTCCGTCAGCATGCTGCACCTTGTCCAAGCGGCCCAAGTTGATTCGAAGCTTATCTTTGAAAAGGTAAGACTTCTGACCTGCCTTCCCCTCCACCACGGTCAATTCAATGGAGAGCTGTTCCGCGACGATGGCGGCTTCGATGGGTTCGGTCGACGCTTCCCGCGAAACCGAAATCGTGTACATCTTCCCCAACTCCGGTTCGGGATGCGGAGAACGCGAAACTCGGGTTGTGACTTCTAGGTCTGGAGGAAACTGAGCGTGTTGTTCGGTCAGCTCTTCAAAGACTTCGCCCTTTAAGTCCCAAGCCTTTTCCAGAGTGTAGAGAAGCGTATCTTCCATCTCTTGAGACTTTGGATAGAGCACGACCAGAACGGACGAATAGGGAAAAACGCGTTCCCCATCGCCAATGGACTGGGTCTTGGAAGTGATTTCGGAAACGATCGCCCGCTTCACTTCGATCGGCTTATCGCCCGTGCTCCATGGTTCGTTCAAGAGCTGCTTTATTTTTTCAAACATCTTTAATCATCCTGTGTGTCGGCAACCACCGGTTGCCCCAAAACTTCTTGGCACGCCTCAAACACCGCGTGCCCAACCCGGGTGGCCGCGCCACTACCGGCACCGCCATGCTCCACAATCACACTAACCGCCACCTCCCCCACACCCGAGGCGGGAGCTCCGAATCCGATAAACCAGGAGTGAGAAGCCCCGTTAGCCACTTCGGCCGTACCCGTCTTCCCGGATACGGTCATCCCGAATCCGCCCGAACGCGCCGTCCCCCGAATCACCACATTTCTCATAGCCCGGGCAATGACATCATTCTGTGACTCCTCAAGAACACGAGTACCCCGACGCTCCCCGGTTCCCGAGTCGGCGATCCAAGTTGTGGGAGGTACCACCCCTCCATTGGAAACCGTGGCCGCCACTCTCGCCATTTCCAAAGGCGTGGCCAAGACTTGACCCTGCCCGAAGGACGCTTGATGCAAAGCATCTCTTAGGGTCTCAGGAGTGTTTGGGGAGGCCACATCGATTCCAAATCGTGATGCCATGCTGAGTAGCGCGTTTCCACCAAGTCCATCCACCGCGAGCTGGGCAAAGTACGCATTACAGGAATAGACCAGGGCTTCACTTAACCCAACGTCGCCGTGAGGTGTGGTGGCAAAGCATCGAACCGGGCGGCCCCAACCCTCAACTTGGTTCCCAACTCGCCCACTCTCAAGCCTCCGGCACAAATAGGTTTTCTCGATTAGAGCAGGATTCTTATCCAGAGCCGCCATGGCGGTTACGATCTTGAAGGTGGAACCCGGTGGATAGGTTCCATATCGCGCTCGATCGAGCAAAATCTCCCCCGACATTTGCCCGGGAACACTTTCGTCAGGCCAGGGATAATTCACCATGGCGCGCAGCTCACCAGATTGAGCGTCGAGCACGACAACCGATGCGGATTCGACGCCCCGGCGCAACAAGGTATCGCGCACCGCGTTTCCAACCACAACCTGCAGTCGTGCGTCTAAGGTTGTCTGAACCGTTCGATCTCTGGCCAGAAGCTCCTGAATCTTTTTGTGCTTCGGATTCTTGGCGTACTTCACTAAAGGCATAAGATCGCGGTAATCCCGTTTCGCCATCAGACGAGTAGCACCGCCTGGTTGCTCTACATTTACCACCGAGGCGTAGTCGTCAAAGCCCTGAAGCTTCAAAGATTCATCGCGTTCGACAAAAGACGTGTTGCTGGCCCCCCAATTGCGCTGAGTCCTATGGTCACCCAGAAAGTGATAGGTGCGTCCGCCCAAGGGGTAGTAGCGCTTGTTGGTGCGCGTGGAGTCAAGGTCCGCCAAGGCTAGATCCATGGAATCATAGAAAGTCCGATGCTCGCTCAGCAGGGC
>JABDJR010000546.1 GCA_013003415.1 Candidatus Eiseniibacteriota bacterium
AAAGCTCGGTCGGTTCCGTCCAGGTCGAGGTTCCGCGCAGCCTCCAGCGCGGTGGACCAGGCTGAATGGAGCTCTAGAGTCGCCGGTGCATTCTGCAGAGGCGAAGTTTGAGCCTCTGAAGTATCCGGGTCCGTGCTTAACCAGGGAACCCAACCGGGATCAGGGGTCCTGCCAAAATCAGGGGAAAAGCTGTTCTGCAAAGACCCAAAAGCCGCCTGTCTGGGCAGTCGGAAACCTGGCCACGGCTCGTAGCCAAGCTCAGCCATAGGGGATCGCACCGGATACACCTCAGCGTAAACCGTGCCCGCAGAACTAATCGTTAGACCAAAGAGGGCGCTAAAGAGCGCTCTCCTACTCCACGTAATGAGAGTGGCCATCATGTTCGGTGCCCTCCTTTGACGCTTGACGTAGTTTCAAGCGTCTCAGACCGTATTGATGGACTTGCAGAACCTCAAAACTGAGGTCTTCAATGGTAATGACTTCCCCAACCTTAGGGATTCGTCCCACTTCTTTCAACACCAACCCAGCCACGGTTTCAAAACCACGTTTGTCGATGCTTAGTTCCAACTCTTCGTTCAAATCGTCGATATCCATCGATGCCTCGAGGATATAGCCATCGCTGACCTGTTGGAGAGGGCGTCCAACTTCTTCCTGTTCATCGGCGAGTTCGCCCATGATTTCTTCGACGATATCTTTGAGGGTAACCACACCCAGAATAGCCCCAAACTCGTTGACCACCAAGGCCATGGCTTCGTGCCGGGACTGGAGCTCGACCATAATGGGAGGCAACGTCTTAGTTTCGGGAACAATGTGAACCGGTCGGATACTGTCCTTGATGGTGGTGAGGGGTTCCGAGGCATACAAAAGGTCAAAGACATTCACGAGCCCCACAATGTGGTCTACCCGATCGCGGTACACCGGAATCCGGGTGAAACCCCGGGTACGTGCGATTTCCGTGAACTCAGCGAGGGTTGCGTCTTCGGGAAGGGACACCACTTCGGGAAGCGGAATCATGACTTCCCGCACGTGAGTGTGACCAAAATCGAACACGCTATCGAGCATGCGCTTTTGCCGGGCTCCTAAACGCCCGCCCGCCTCGCGCACAAGCTGTCGCAGCTCTTCTCGGGTCAGGAACGGGCTCCGACCACCCTCCCCTCCCAAAACTTTGAACATGCGTGAGACAACATGAACCAGGGGCTTGAACAGAAACGCCGAAAGCCGAATAAACCAGGTGAATCGCGGCAGCATGACATCGGCGCGTTCTCGGAAGTAGATCTTCGGTACCACCTCGGAGAACACCAAGAAGATTGAAGTCATCCCCAGAGTGGCGGTGATCGGTCCGAGGGTTGCTCCCAAATACTGGCTTGCCCACGCCGTAGCCAGGGCACCACCCCCGACGTTACAGAGCGTGTTGCCGATGAGAAAGCTTGAGAGGACGCGCTCGGGACGGTCCATGATCTTGAGCAGGTACTTCGCGTCGCGATCCCCGCGACCCGCCTTCACCCGAAGCCGAATGCGATTTAGAGAGACGAAACCGGTTTCTAAACCCGCGAAGAGTGCCGAACCAAGGATGGAAAGGATCAGAACGAAGATAATCATCGATCTTCGTCCTCGTGCGAACGCGGAAGGCGCCGAATCACGAGCCTTCGAGCCCGATGACGCGAGACCTCCAGCACTTCAAAGCCAAGAGTGGAGTCTTCGACAATGTCACCAACCTTGGGAGGACGACCCAGGAGGTGGGCCACGTGGCCGGCAATCGTTTGAGCCGGCCCTTCTGGAGCTTTGAGATTCAGTTCCTCGGCAAGTTCATGAATGGGTAGCAGTCCGCTCACATTCCAACTCGACTCGTCGATGGGGTGCAACTCCGTTTCCACATGGACTTCGGTTTCGTCGAAAATCTCCCCCACGACCTCTTCGATGAGATCTTCTAGGGTGATGATGCCTGAGGTCCCGCCAAACTCATTCACGACCACCACCACACTCAGTTTCCGAGCCTGCACCTCGCTGAGGATCCCGTGCACCCGAGCCCGTTCGGGGACGAAATGCACCGGCTTAATCAGTTGTTCCATGGGCAGATCAGGATCCAGCAGAAACTCCTTGCTGCTGATGTAGCCGATGATTTGATCGACCGATTCTCGGTATACGGGAAGCCGTGCGTGCCTGGCATCCACCACCTTCTGAATGATTTCGCTTCGCTCGAGACCGACCTCCACCCCAAGAACGTCGACCCTGGGAGTCATGATTTCCCAGGCCCGGGTCTCAAAGAAGTCGAAGATGTTCGAGGCAATGACGCCTTCACGTTCGGAAAAACCCTTGGCTTCCAGCATGTCCTCAAAGAGGAGTTCCAGCTCGGGCCGGGTCAGACCCGCTCTACCTGCCTGGAACTGGACTCCAACCCCGCGAAGCAGAAAGCGCGCCACGGCTTCAAGAACTTGGGCGACCGGGCGAAGCCCGCGGAGGAGCGGGCGCAAGAAGGGGATATAGAACTTGGCCACCATGGCCGGCCAATGAACCGCCAAGCCCTTGGGGAAGATCTCTCCGGCGACGAGAAGAAGCAAGGTATCGCAGACCACGGCTGCGAGCACGAGGGTGTCGGCGCTGGCTAAGTTGTCGAGGCGGGTTGCGAGGGCTACGGCAACCGAGGAACTCGCCACGTTGACCAGGGTATTGCCAAGTAGAATACCCGCCAGGAGCCTCTCCGGGCGCGCGGCAACCGCCGCCACCCAACGCTCCCGACGGGAGGTCGATCTCGCAAACCGCCCTATTTGCATGCGGTTTAGAGAGAACAGAGCGGTTTCGCTACCCGAGAAGGTCCCGGACAACAGGAGTAGGACAACAAATAGTGCTAATAGCCAAACGGTTTCGGGGCTCAAACGTAATCCTTTGCTTCGCTAGAATTTAGAGCCTAATCGCGTTTCGGACAAGCCGCGGGCTGGTCTTGTTTTGGCCACCCTTATTTGGTATCGTCAGTCGCTCGTTTTGGGCCTTCTTTTTTGGGATGAGATCTTTTTCAGGAGAAATTAAGTCATGCTCCAGGCAATGCGTGAGCAAACCAAAATTATTCTTTGGATCACCGTAGTTGCGTTTATTTTGCTGATGTTCCTCGTTTGGGGAATGGATTACGGCGGGGGCGGCGGCAATGCAAGTGGTCGTGCCGCCGGGTTCATTGGAACCGTCAACGGCGAGGGTATCCCCGTTTCCACCTATCAGCTCGCGCTTTCACAGAACCGCCGGTTTGCCAACTCTCAGGGTAGGGACCTCCTCCCCACCGACGAGCTCATGCTCGAGGAAGATACCTGGCAAAACATCGTCGATGAAATGCTCCTCACGCAAGAGGCCAGCAAACGGGGGCTTGAAGCCCATGATAGCGAAATCCGGACGGTCCTCTACACGGATCCGCCGGATATCATTCGGAGTAATCCCAACTTCGTGAATGAACAGGGTCAATTCGATATCAATCGCTACCTTGCCATTCTCCAAGACCCGAATACCGACACCGCTTTCCTCCTGAACCTCGAAAACTATGTGCGCGGCTCTTTGCCTCTGCAAAAGCTGTTAACCATTGTTCAGTCCGGAGCCAAGGTCAGCGACCAGGAAATCCGTGAGAGCTTCGTGGATCAAAACGAAAAAGCGCAAGTCACCTACACGCTCGTTAACATCGCACAGCAGCCCCAGCCCAGTAACATCACGGACGCGGACCTGCAGGCCTACTTCGAGAGCCATCGCGCAGACTATGAACTTGGACGACGAGCCGATCTCAATTACATCTCTATCCCGCGTCGCGCGACCGCAGAAGACACCCTCCGTATCGTTCGCGACCTCGAGGAGTTCCGAGCTGAGGCTATTAAAGCAGCTCAGCCCGGGGCCGACCTGAGCGCCTACAGCGACTTTGAGACCTTGGTGCTCACCTTCTCCGACGGCCCCAACGCCGACGATGGAGGCATGACTCCGGGTTACCTCACCACCGAAGAGATGACTCCGGCCTTTCAAAGCGCCATTGCGGGATTGGAAAAAAACGAATTCTCTCAGCCCTTCCAAGACGGTGCTTTCTTCCATCTGCTCCAGATGGTGGACCAGAAGAACGAAGACGGAGCCGCTTCCTACCAGCTGCGTGACATGGCGCTTAGGGTAGAACCTTCCGACAGCACCCTCACTGCAGTACGTGATCTGCTCGAAGCTTTCCGAAACGATGCTCTAGAGACCAGCATGAGCGAGGCCGCAGAAAAGCATGGTCTGACTCTCCAGCGCGCCGGTGATCTTACCGAGACCGGCATCGCTCCCGGATTGAGTGCGGTTCCCCGCATCTCAAACTTTGCCTTGAACAACCCCGAAGGCACGATCAGCCGTGTCTACGAGACCAACGGGGGTTGGTAC
>JABDJR010000548.1 GCA_013003415.1 Candidatus Eiseniibacteriota bacterium
GGTATGAACCCCCGGCATCTTCTTGCTCTTCTTCGGGAACAATCTTGGGGTTCGGTGCTGATCGAAGACACCCATGTGGACATGCGCCGGCGAAGAGATCTTTACGCATCACTTCTAGTCGCCGCGAAGTCGAAGGGCCCGCGCTGGCTGCTGACTTCAACCGAAGATTCGATGACCGCAGAAACTTTGGGAAGAGTCGGCACCGCCTTCTCCTTAATCCCAAGGCTTCTTCACGAAGGTGGGTCCACGCTCTCTGGCCTTTGGGGCGCGAAACGTCTCACGGCCAAACTGGATCGAGATCAACCCGCAACCCTCTCGCCATTCTCCGAGAAGAGCGAAAAGCGCATCGCCTATCTCAAAACCGACTTTTGGTTCGACGTCAAAGCGGGCGGATCCATTTCCCACGCCATGGGAGTTCTCAATGGAATGCAAAAAGCAGGATGGACCCCTCGCATTTGGACCACCACAAAGATCCCTGCTCTTCCGGATAGTATTTCTCAAACTGTGGTTGATCCAAAGCCTCGCCCATCGATTATCGAAGAGGCGGCCCTAGCCGCCTACAATCGCCACTACATCAACGCCGTGCGAGACGAAATCAAGGCTTTCAACCCGGACATTCTCTATCAACGCCATGGGGTGTTTAGCGTGGTTGGGGTCGCTCTCGCCCAAGAACTCGGTTTACCCCTGGTCATGGAGGTGAACGGAAGCGAAGTGTGGGTGAAAGAGGCGTGGAGCCGACTCTACTTTGGAGATCTGGCGCGAAAAATGGAGCGGGTCGTTTTCGAGAAAGCGAGCCGCCTTGTTCTCATTTCAAAAGCCCTTGAACCCACCATTGAAGAACTCGGCGGAAGCCCGGACCGCATGGTGGTGAGCCCCAATGGGGTGGATGTCACGCGTTTCGACCCGCAGGGGAACTTCGACAAAGAGCGAAACGAGCTAGGCTTTGGCTCGGGTGACGTCGTTTGTGGTTTTGTGGGCACGTTTCACAAATGGCATGGGGTTCTCTTTCTTGCCGAACAGATCACAGATTTGTGCCGCGCGAACCCAAACCTTCGATTCCTTTTCGTAGGAGACGGCGACTTCAAACCTGAAATCGAACAGATGCTGGCATCGGAGGTTAAAGAGGGACGGGTGGCCTTCACCGGCCTGGTTTCCCCCGGGCGAATTTCAAAACTTCTGGGAGCCTGCGATGTTCTCTTAAGTCCCCATCTGCCCTTCGAAGACGGCACCGAGTTTTTTGGTTCGCCGACGAAACTCTTTGAATACCTGGCCTCGGGACGCCCGGTGGTGGCGAGTCGCTTGGGGCAAATTGGCGATGTGGTGGATCATGAAGAGACAGGAATTCTAATTGAACCCGGCAATGCTGCAGCGTTACGGGCCGCAATACAAAAACTTGCCTCAGATCCGTTGCTTAGAGATCGCCTGGGCAAAGCGGCTCGCGAAAAGGCTGAGCAAGATTACACCTGGGAAACCAACGTGCGTCGTGCTTTGGGTGGGATTGGGCCGCAAGAACCGTTTGTAGGACGATCTTTCTAGGCTGCCCCTGTCCAGGCGGAACCTGTCTAAGCGGGGAACCTGCCTAGACGTTCTGAGGCTGCGGCTCCCTAGCCACGCGACTGAGATCATCCATGCACGCAGCGATGGTTTCTTCCCCGTACACCGAAACTGGGAACAGCGGCGGCAGCAGCCCTTCTAGAAACTGGCGAAGCTTCAAGTTCTGGTGGCTCGCGAAGTGCCCACTGTGAACAGTTCGGAGGTATCCCTCAACCGTGTAGATTTGCACCTCCACCGAAAAAATGTAGGGCTCTCCCCCATCTTCGGTGGAATTGTGAAGCACATCGACATCGCTCTTGAGAACTTCGTAACCCGAAGCAGACTGCGCATGCAGATGCTTTCTATCTTCAGGGCGCGTGATGGTGTTCACTCGATCTTTCCACTTTAGCGGCCCGCCGAAAATCTCAAACAGAACCTCCTGAAGTGCCAACACCTCGCGACGGTCCTTTACAATGAACATGGCCCCAATGATGTCTTGGATTTTTCTGGGATGAACGACACCCTTCCGAATCATCTTGGACAAAATTGACCCGCTTCGGCGCTCCTGAAGATTCTTCCAAATGTGCTGTTCTTGAGCCTCGAAACCCTGAGCACCCTTAACGTACGTAAGCGGGGCAACTTCTCGTTTGAACCGGCAGGCGTAGTGGTAAATGTGGATGGGTTTCCGACGACGGGCCGTGCGACGGAGACGCATGAGATAGAAACGCCAGCGCTCTTGGTGCGGCGCCGTCTTCTTGGTGTTGATCTTCATGTGCACACCGTCGGCATCGATGTCGTAGTAGACATCGACGGGTTTCATGCGCGCCGCATGAGCCCAAAGCTCCCGATCGAGGGTGCGCTCAAAGTACGATTTATGCTCTTCGCCTTTTTGAATACCCGGATCGTGGTCGATGTCGAAGAACAACTTGGCTAAATAGAGTTTCCGCTGAGCTTCAAACCGAATGCGTTTGGTGTCCCCCCGAAAGGCAAGTTCAAGCAACCCTAGAACGTCATTGCTTGTCATCACTTCAGGATCGCTAGCCAAGCTTTTGCGTGCACCCGCACCGACCAGCTGGAGAACTTCGTGCAAATAAGCACTGACATCGATGAAATAACGGCGAGCCGCCTCCAAATTGGATTTGAGATCCATGGGAGACTCGAGGGGGTTCAAAAGACGGTTTAGGGATCGGTTGTGGAGTGTGGGTGAACGTCGCATGCTGACAAACATGCGCTTCATCCCTGAGGCCGAAACCGTATCTTCGAGTAGATAGGAGGGGTTCAGCATGGGATGAGAAGTGTAATCAGGCTGTGGAACCTTCATCCCGTTATTATACTCCGCACGCCATACTCTGTCCCGGCCTTTTGAAACTTAGTCACCGGCAGAAGAGTCGGTATCGGAACTTGAAGAAGCCTTGCGAGTTTTCACATCCTCAAGACGCTGGCGCCAAAGATCGGCCGCTCTATCGTTTTGCTGCAGGGTCAAAATCTCAATCAACGTCTGGTAGTAAGCTTCATTCTCGGGATCGAGTTGAATCGCTCTACGGGCATAGCTGCTTGCCTGCTCCAAAGCTTGTCGCGCGTTAACTAAGCACTGAGCGCGATAGTTCCAGGCCACTGAATTATCCGGATCACTTTCGTTGACGTAGGCAAATTCACCGGCGGCAGGAATGTAATTCCCTGATCGCATGGCAAGTTCGCCGTGAAAGAAATGATTCGGTGAGTGTTCAATGATTCCTATTTCGCGCTTGATGGTGGATTCACTGGTCAGAGGTGAGGGACCGCCCGGACGGAGCACCCGAAAAACAAGGGCGCGACTATCGAGGTACTTGTTGTTGATGTGAACCGGAGCCAGTCTCGGCTCGTGCCATGTAACGGGTTTGTCGGTAACCAGGGGCAAAAGATCTTTTCGAAACACCGCTGCCACCGGTTGATGCAGAACCACAAAGTCGCCACCTTCCTTGACCACCTGATCCAAAGCGTCTTCGTAGCTACCTTCGGGCAAGGTTCGGTATTGAGCGCCCGCGTAGTAGGCCGCATAAGGCTTGAGGTCGTATATCACGGTTTGCGGGGTAACTTGAGGACGCAACCACTCTCCTACCTCTACGAGGGGCACGAACAAAGCGTTCTCATCGAGGCGATAGGACGTCTGTTCGGTCTGAATCGTGAACGCAAACCCCCCGAGCGTGAGCGCCAGCAGTCCCCAACGGAGAGGCGACTTCAGTCGATCTAAGAAGATCGCCGCCGCCACCCAAAGAAAAGGAAGAAACGGCAAGATGAGTCGCGGGTGATCTCCCTGACCAAAGAAAGGAAGCAGAACAAGTTGAGCGACACCCGCAATGAGGATTCCCGCACCGGAGAAGAGTCCCACCAGGCCTAGGACAGGGGCCAACCATCCCCCTTGAATCAACAAGTTCTTCAGATTACCTACAAACGAAACGCTGCTTCCATCAACCTCGGGAACGGTCGTTTCGATCCCAGGAGTGGCGCTCGCACCAGAAGACAAGAGTTCGCTTGTTTTCGTTTCCCACCAAGTCTGTTCCGCAGCCGGCGATGCCACCGCCAACTGCCAGGCATTCCGATCGATCCCCTGAAAGACGAAACACACAACAACCACCGCAGCCGCGGCAAGCAGATACCGGCGCCAAAGCTGTTTTTGAAGAAGGAGAAGCAGCCCCAACACCAGAATGGTAATTAGGCCTTCGGGACGCGTTGCGTAGGCAATCCCGCCCAGAACTCCGGCCAAGACCGGTCGCCGGGAACTAATAGCGATAAACATGGCAGTGAGAAACACCAGGTAGGGCATTTCACTGAGAGTCAAAAGCGAGAACACAACCGTAAGCGGAAGCACGGCCGCGGCAAGGGGCGCCAACAGTCGCAGCCAGATCGATTGGATATACATGCGGCCTAGGATCCACAAAAGCGGAACCAGAGCCACGCCGGCCAAGAAATCGACCACCTTGGCCGCAACCATCCAGTCTTGCTGGAACAAGTGCGCCAGAGAAATTAAAAGAGGGTACCCGTAGGGGTAGAGCGCTTCGGTTTCAGGCCCGCCGGTAAGACTCTTCGCGATTTGCACAAAGACCGAGCCATCGACCGAAATGATGGTTTGATACTTCCAGAACCACACTCGCACCACAGCAGCAAGAATGGTAACGGCCACCAGCAAAATGGTCTCGAGGCTCGACCAGGGTCGTTCGGTTTTAGGGGGCAAAAAAGACTTCATAACACTCACGGCCGTGCTTCAAAGTAGAGACGACCTTAATGCTGACAGTTTTCCAATAAAGGACGCGACTCCCTACAAAGGATACTGCCCTTGGTTTGAAAGGCGGGTTCAAGGTCCAGGGTGTCCTAGTATACCCAAAGCCCGCCAAGATATGCCGCTTCCATCCAACGTTCGCCCGGGTGTTTTGCCGCAATCGCCCCTCAAAGCCGAATCGATTTCACTCTCTGCTCAAGACCTAACCAAAAAAGATCAATGTAAGGACCACGAATACCGGAAGTAGGAAAAGACAGGACCACTTCATATAGCCACCGAAGCTAGGCATGCGAATACCTGCCTCTTCGGCAATCGCTTTCACCATGAAGTTGGGTCCGTTCCCGATATAGGTCATGGCACCCATGAACACGGCGCCGGCGGAAATAGCCACCAAGAACAACTCGGGAACTTTGTCGATACCGGTTCCAATGAGAACTTGTTCGGCCCCCGGACCCCCGGCCGCTGCCATGCCAGCTGCTGTCTTGAAGAACACAAGATAGGTCGGCGCATTATCCAGGAAGGCGGAGAGAATTCCCGTGCCCCAGAAGAACTCCATGGTGGTATCGACGCCAAGCTCGCCACCACGGATGGAAAGCAACGCCAAGGCCGGTTGCACCGCCACGAAGATCCCCAAAAACAGAGCCGCCACTTCGGCGATCGGATGCATGGTGAATCGGTTTGCTTTGCGCACTCCCTTGGGACTGGTGAGATACGAAAGCGCGACCAAAAGAACCATGATGCCTTCGCGCATAAATGTCTTTTGGAAGAGTTCAATGGAGGAGTTCTGGTTCACGAAAATCACACAGGCAACCACTCCCGCAAGCCAAACAAAGTTGATCAAGCCCTCGACCCGCATCGGACGCACCGCCTCATGATCCCACTCTTTCATGCGGGGCGATTCTTTCTTGTGATAGTAGGTGTCCAAGAGAAAATAGATCAGGAGCATGGTCAAACAAAGCGGTAGCCAGATTTTCCACAATCCCAAAGTCCAGAAAAACGGAATGCCGGCAAGATAGCCCAAGAACAAGGGCGGGTCACCAATGGGAAGGAGTGATCCTCCAATGTTGGAGACCAAGAAAATGAAAAAGATGACGGTATGAACGCGGTGCTTACGCTCGCGATTGGTCTGAAGAATAGGTCGAATCAAAAGCATGCTCGCCCCGGTGGTTCCAATGAAGGAAGCCAGGGCCGTGCCTACAGCAATGAAGGTGGTATTCACGATGGGGCTTGCTTCGAGATCTCCGGTGAGGCGAATGCCGCCTGCAATCATGTAGAGAGCGCCGAGCAGAACGATAAACGGGATGTACTCCACCACCATGGCATGTTCGAGCACGTGCCAATCATGTTGCAGGTAATAAATTGTGGGATACAGGCCGCAAGCAACGGCGACCAACAAGCGGTTCCAATTGTTTTCCCACCAGTGGTGCGCCGGGGTGAGAGGCAAGATGGCGATGGCCAGAATCAGGACAACAAAGAAACTTACCAACCACAGCGGCGGCACGTGGGCTTCACCGTGTCCACTTTCTGCGGCCAGGACAGGGGTGGCCAAGCTCATTAATATACAAACGAGCAAGAGGGTTTTGAAGAGAGCCAATTTTTTCATGAATGTCCTATCAGACGCCGGTGCTCTACTAAAAGGCAACGGTCAACGACGAGGTTCGCCCCCGCGGCCAAGGCTTGAGCCTCGGCCCCAGAATGTGTAACTCCAAACTGCAACCAGAAATTTCGTAAACCCAGTGGAAGCGCTTCATCCATAAGCTCGGGTAGCGCATCGGGTCGACGAAAGACATTAACAAGATCGGGAAGGACCGACCTGCATGCATCGGTCAGACTTGTGTGGACGGGCACACCCAGGGTCGTTCCTCCACGTGGGTGAACGGGAACGATTTGGTACCCGACCGACTGGAGATAAGCCGAAACCCGATGACTATCTCGGTGAGGCTTCGGTGAGAGCCCCACAACCACGATCCGCTTCACTTGAGTAAGTAGCTCGCGGTAGTCAGCATCCGAGCTCAGAGTTCTCCCTGTCATCGCGGAAGTATAGAAGGGGGTCGGCTGGGTCTCAAGGAGGTTTAGGGCGAGAGCTCGTAAAGGTTTAGGGGCTTACCGCCAACCGAGATCCCTGCATTTTCCAGTAATTTCAGCTTGCGTCCTTGCTGAATGAAGGTAGAGCTGGGAGGAAGGTGTGGCCGGGACTCGTTCCCCTGGGCTAATAGGAGGTGAGTTACCGACCTGTGCCAGTCGCGCGGGGACTCGTTGAGGCCGTTCCAGACCACCGTAGCCCCTATGTTTTTGTCTAGGGTGAGGAGGGGGGCCCAGGAACCGACAACCAAAGAGCCTGGAGGAAGGTCGGCGAGTTTTTGCGACCCATCTCGAACCGTGTACTCCCGAGAGTTCCACCAATCTTGGTGAAACCGAACACTCATTCCCACCACGGAGATCCCGATCGCCCAGGCCATCACAAGCATCAATCCTCGAGCCGGGCGGAAAGAGAAGTTTTGCCATTTGAGGTAGATCCAAATCAGCAGACTGGTGATCACAAACCACATGAGCAAAACTAAAATAAGGCTTCCCCGAATTTGGTGCGTTTCGAAATAAGCCGGCAGATTCATGGTGTGGTAGAACCGGTTCACCCACCAAGCCGTCGCGAACCAAACCACTCCCGAAATCAAGAGCGAGACGATCATGACATCGACGCGAGGGTTTTCGATTTTTCGAAGACTAACCAAGGCGCAAAGACCTTCCGCCGCGATGACGCATAGGGGAGGCACCAAGAGGACCAAAGACTCTAGTGGAGGAACCTGCAAGATCGTGAAATAGCCCGCACCAACCACAAACCAAGCCAGGAACCACAAGCGCACTTCATCGAGCTTCCGATGCCGAGCCACCGGGCGAATCGCGTTCTTGGCAAAGAACAAGAACATGAAAAGCGCCAACCCAATGGTGAGCGGCATGAACTTCACCATGTTGCTTAGGTAGACCGGCGCCATCACCGTATTAGCGGCTAGGAGTCGCAGACTCCCCCGCTGCAAATGACTCCAGGTTGCCCCGAACTCAGCCCAGTGCTGCGAAAGCTGAAACACAAAGACAAGGAGTGCGGCGAACACGCCAAACCAAAACGAGTTGATCCGATGTCGCGTGGCATCCAGCCAAACCATCTTCCAACCGTGGAGCCGAAGGGCGGTGAGTAGGAAGAATCCGGACCCCAAAAAGAAAGCGTTCGTGGGAGCGTTTTCCCAGAGGCCGGCCCAAACCACAAAGAACCCCGATAACACCGAAAATAGCGTGCTTTTTTCTCCCAGGATCCAAAGCCAAATCGCGACCTCAATCCAGAGTAGAGTGTAGATC
>JABDJR010000566.1 GCA_013003415.1 Candidatus Eiseniibacteriota bacterium
AAATCCTACCCTAGAACACGTGGCTGAACGCGAACCTGCAGAGTGTCACCCGGTGTAGATGACGCTCCGGAATAGTGATCCGGCTTGTCAATCATGGTTGGAACATACTGCAGAGTCACTGAGCGAATGAGCGATGGATCTAATGGCGACTGGGTAACGGTCCCGTCCGCCAAGACATAGTTGAGTTCCATCGAGAGAGCGCCAGCGGAAACAGGAAGGACCGAGCCTCCATCGAGCTGGCGGAGCAATCGGGGCTGAGCCCCAGAATCATCAATCCAGTAAGAGACCCGTCTTACTTTCGCAACCGTCGAACCAGGCGGGTACCCTCCGGCGGGCCAAACGCCATGGTCTGATGGATTGTTGTACGGGCTCGAAATGTCATGAAGCAACATGGTGGTGCCACCTTTTGAAGTGACTTCAAACATGTTGGCGTTGATACCGTCGGTAATGACAACCAGATCGTTGGTGTTCCAGTTGGCATTGTCGGCGATCGTAATAGGATCCGTGGGGGACGCCATGGCAGCCGAGCTAAGCGCGCTCACGCCGCTGAAGCCAGCCGTAACCACCAACGTATCCGCAGCACCGCTTGTTCCCGGCTTGGGTTGTAGCGGATAAACAAAAGGATCCGTGATACCACCGGTGACGATGGGGCGACCGCCATAGCCGCTCCCGGCCATGCGGATGTCGCGGACCATCATCTCGACTCCGGCGCGCTCGTTGCGTACGTTGTTCACTTGACTCCGACTGGAGCGCCAAGAGCGTTGCACATCGAAGAGGGACCCAAAGAGGGCGACAAGTAAGATTGAAGAAATAGCAAGAGCAACCAACATTTCAACAAGGGTGAAACCTGCCTGTTTCTTAATATTTGGTTTCAAATTCGTTTTCATCGTCCCGCCTGTGAGTGTAAGAACACCATTTGTGCGGATTCACCGGTGTTACCGCCGTCGCGATCAATGCTTACCGTGATGCGCTTTACGCCGGACATGGGGGTGTTGTCTTCAACCACCCAAGAGCGATCGAAACCAGGGACGGAAAAATTTGAATCAATATGGGAGCCGGCCGAAATCAAGCTGTCACTATATGCCAACCCGTGAAGCCATTCAGCGGCTTCTTGGGCCAAGAATACGGCTTCGGTTCTTTGATCGGACTTGACCACATCGGCTTTCATAAGAGGAATAACGGAGGCGAGGGAGAGGAGCCCAATGGCCACAACCACCATTGCGACCGCAACTTCAAGAACGGTGAAACCGCCCTGAGCGTTCTTCCTGACGGGTTTCTTAGTATGAGAGGGAGCCACTGTTGTACACCTCCATGGTATCCCGTACACCATTGTCATATTTGATGATGATGCTTCCACCTTGTCCCGAACCGAGGACGCCACTAGTTTGGAAAACCAAGCGGCCATCGCCGGCAAAGGAAACTGTTTCAAGATCTACGTTGTTGGGCATATCAAAAGGCCCGAGCACACGTTCGCCCGTGTCGATGCTTCCGTTTGCGTTTGTATCTACGAAAATCCGATAGTTGTCGTAGGCAGTATCAAAAAGCGCCTCACATGGAGTGTTGGTAGAGACTGCAAGGTGTCGGGCCATATCAAGATGGGCCGACATATCATCGAAGGTTCTTTCCATCCGCTTCGTCCCTAGATACCCACTGATATTTGGGGCGGCGACGAGTAAGGACATTCCCAGCAAAGCTAGGACGACCATTAGCTCAATCAAAGAAAACCCGTCGCGGTTGCGAACTGTGTTCATGTCTAAAATCTCCTGACACATAGTTAGAGCACGAAACGTACCAACGGCACTAACGGTACCCGCACTCGTTACGAGTGATCGGCAGATCTCTTAACCAGTTTTCGTGTCATTATTTGGAAGGTTCGTTTTTGTGGGCGCAATCGCGGAATCCCGGATGGGTCAGGGATTTGTAGCCTTTTTTTGGGGCAAATGCACCATCTAGTGGTTGAAATGGAGCAGATATTGAACAAGAGAAAAGACTCGGTTCCTGAAACCGATCCGGGTCGAAACATTCATTTTCGGGAGGGCACCCTCAGCGCGGAGCCCGGACTACGTTGTCCTTCTAGTTTTGAGCAGGGCTTTCTCTACTCGATTTACCCTCGAGCTTTTTCAAATGAAGGGACTCTGGACGCGGTCCTTCCTCATTTAGATCGGCTGGTGAATCTCGGCGCTTGTGGTTTGTGGTTTCTTCCTCTTCATCCGGTGGGGTTGCTCGCCCGGAAGGGGTCCCTTGGCTCGCCGTACTCCATCAGGAACTACCAGGAATTGGATCCCGCCTACGGAACGGTGGAAGGGTTTGCCAGGCTTGTTCAAGAAGCCCACGACCGGGGTCTTAAAGTCATTCTAGATTTCGTGGCCAATCACGCAGCTCATGATCATCACCTCCTGTCGTCTCATCCCGAATACTTTCATCATGATGATCAAGGGCACCCCACGCAGCGCGTATCCGACTGGTCTGACATTGTTGATTGGAACTTTGAATCGCCGGAGGTTTCGGATTATCTGATTCAGAGTGGAAGCTTTTGGATGCGGGAAGTCGGTCTCGACGGTTTTCGATGCGACGTGGCGGGGATGGTGCCGCTGAAGTTTTGGAACCGGTTCCGTGAGGCGATAGCCGAGGTTCATCCCGAACCCTTCTTACTTGCGGAGTGGCAAGACGCTCTTCATCACGTGTCTGCCTTTAATGCTTCCTACGACTGGCATGTGTTCCGCACCATGCGAGAGGTGGCTCAGGGGAAGGCGTCCCTTTCGACCCTGGAACAATCCTTCACAGATTGGACGACCAACTTTCCGAAGCGCGCGATTCCGCTGCGGTTTCTTGAGAATCATGATGAAAACCGGGTGATGTCTTATCTGAATGCAAAGCGGCTTCCAGCTTACGCGGCGGTCGCCTTTCTGAGTGGTGGTCTTCCCCTGATCTACAACGGACAGGAAATCGGAGCGAAGCATCGTCCCAGTTTGTTCGAAGCAGATCCGATTCCCTGGGAAGCAGATTATGATCCCAAGGTAGAACGCACCTACCAAAGCATCTTTGAGTTGGCGCGGGATCCTTTGTGGGGGGTGGGCAACGACACCGTGCCCTTTCAGTTGGAGGGGGCGTTTGGAATCCGGCGCTCTCGGGAGGGCGCCTTGGGAGTCCTGTTGGCGAATATGGGAACCAGCCCGATCCAGCTTACCCGTCCGGAGCCGGATCGCTCTTGGTCGGTGCTCTTAGGGCCCGAGGAGGAGCGGTTCGATTTACTTCCCGGGGAAGTTTGGATTGGTCGAAGCGATAGGTAAAAAATAGAAACGAACGCAATCTGGTTATTGAGACCCAGTCTCATGTTGTGTCACACTATGCCTATGGCAACAGAAACCGCTTCGCGAACCTCGCGTCAATCTCCAGATCCCTTCGATGTGTTCGCGACCTATCTCAAGGAACACCGCCTTCGGAATACCGCCGAACGCAACGCCGTGCTCAAAGAACTTGTGCAGGCCAAAGACCATTTGGATGCCGAAGGTTTGCTGGTGAGACTTCGCAAACGCTCACACCCTGTGAGTCGTGCGACTCTCTATCGAACTTTGGATCACTTGGTGATCGCCGGGTTAGTGAAGAAGCACAGCTTTGGGCAAGGCCACGCTCAGTATGAGTACGTTCTGGGCCGGAAGCATCACGATCATATGGTTTGTGATCGGTGTGGTTTGGTCATTGAGTTCATCAACGATGAGATCGAATCACTTCAAGAGGAAGTTTGTCGCCAACACGGATTTCAATCCACGAATCACGTGATGGAAATTTTCGGCATTTGTAAAGACTGCCGTTCGGCAAAGAAGAAATAGCCTTGCCGGGTTCCGTTTACAAGTCCCGGTGGTGGCTCTAACCGTAACGCGCTAGTTCTACACGTTCCCGGTGGGCTCGGCCGGAGCCAACCTGGGCCATCCCTCTGGATTTCCTTCGACCTCCGGGTACCCGTCGGGGTTGCTCTTGAAGAAGCTGTAGGCGGCTTCAATCATTTGGTCGAGATCGCGCTTTGGAGTCCAACCCAAGACTTTCTTCGCCAGACCGTTGGAGGCGACAAGAACGGCGGGATCTCCGGGGCGGCGTTCATCGAGTTGGTGGGGAACCTTAAGTCCGGTTACCCGTTCTACGGCCTCGATGATCTCCAAAACCGACGTGCCTGTTTCGGTACCGAGATTGATGGAGATGCTTTCGCCGCCACCCTCTAAGTATTCCAACCCTCGAAGGTGAGCATCGGCAAGGTCCGAGACGTGGACGTAATCTCTGATGCACGAACCATCTCGCGTGTCGTAGTCGGTCCCGTAGACTTTCAGTTCGTCTCTGAGACCCATGGCGGCTTTGATGGCCAAAGGAATCAGGTGCGTTTCCGGGCGGTGATCTTCTCCAAGTCCGGCTGCGGAGTCTGCTCCAGCGGCGTTAAAGTAGCGGAAAGCCACGAACCGAATGCCGAAGGCGGTGCTTGCGTCGCGCAGGACTTGCTCGCCCATGAGCTTCGACCAACCGTAGGGGTTGATGGGAAGCAGGCGATGCTCTTCGGTGATTGGAGTTTCTAGAGGTTCTCCGTAGAGAGCCGCAGTGGAGGAGAAGATAAAGCGCCCAACGCCAACCTCAAGGCACGCTTCGAGCAAGTTCATGGTGGCGCCCACGTTGTTGCGATAGTACTTGATGGGGTGGGCGACGGATTCGGC
>JABDJR010000607.1 GCA_013003415.1 Candidatus Eiseniibacteriota bacterium
CCCAGGAACTCCGCCTGTTGACGGAGAATCAGGGCGGTGGCCCTCTTGTCTCCGAGTTTCTCCAGGTCATCGTGCAGCTCTTCCAGCGTTTCCATGGCCTTGCGATAGTGCCCATCGGAAAGATCAGCCAAGGCGAGCGCGGTTCGTGCATAAAGATCTAACGTGTGCAGCTTGTTCTCGGCGAAGTAGGCCCGGCCCTCTTCAATACACTTTCTTGCGAAGCGCAGATCTTCACCCTGCAACAGGAGGGAGTGACCGAGGGTGTAGGTGACATAAGCAAAGTCATAGCGAAAACCCAACGCCTTGAGCTGGCGCCTGGATTCTTTGAGCAACGTCACCGCCTGTTCAAACTTACCCCAGCGGTGATACACAACGCCCAAGTTGTTGCTCAAGCGCGCCTTTAGAACGCGCTCGGAGTTCTTGAGCCTGGACATGGCATAGTGACCGATCCGTTTGGCCTCTTCATAGTGGCCCAAGAGGCTCAGGATGTTGGTCCACCCGAGGCCGGTAAAAACGATTTGCTCGCGCAGGTTGAGTTTCACCGACAAATCCCAAGCTCGACGGTAGTGTCGATCGGAAGCCTTCAATTGACCCGCATGAGACAGCGCGTGGGCATAGAGGCGAACGAGCTTGATTCGGTTGGCGGGGGCCAGGTTTTTCCGGTCGCTTGCGGTGACCTTTTCTACCGCACGCACCGATTCGGGCGGGTTAACCCGGGCATGTCGGAGGGCGTCACGACTGAATCCTTCGAAAGCCGCGTCCAGGTTTTCACCTGGCCAAACCTTTCTAATGGAAACCCCAGCCCTGGCAGACAACCAACTTTGTATGAGGGCTTCTTCGGAAGTGGGGTCGGCCTTTTTCGCGGTCATTCCTTGGGTGGGCCATCCAGGACAACCACGTTGCCTTCGGCCAAATGGAACTCAAGCGACCACGCATCGCTCAGGCTATCTTGAAAACTGAAGCTCGCTCCGTTCGCCACCACGGACTGATCCAGCACGTTTTCACCCTGAACCAAGACTACGGTGAGATCGAGATCGGCCTTTGGGTTTCGCCAGGCGCGCCCGCGCACTTCCCAAAGCCCATCGCCGTCGGGTGGGGTAACCATCAACGTCACGTCGAGTCCGGGGAAGGACCTGGAAACCATGCCTCCCTTACCTCCGGGGCCCGATCGAATATCAGCCGGGGTCAGCGTTTCTGCCGACGAACCGGGGGGAGGTGGTTGAATGGGCTCTTCTTTGGGTTTGGCCTTTGCGTTGTCGACCTCCTTAGGAGGTTCTTTCCAAGACAACTTGAGTGCTTTTTGGAGGCGATCGAGGAAGCTGTTGTCGCTCATGGCTTCACCTCCATTGATTTGCGTAAGCGATCCAAACACCGGCTCTTTAGAGAGCCAATGCTATCTTCGGCCAGCCCCAGCTCTGTGGATGCGTCTTGGTAGGAGGTCGGCGGTTCTGTGAAGAAGAATAACTCAACCACACGGCGACAGCGGGGATCCAGACCCGCCATGCCGTCTTGAATTTGTTGTCTCAGTTCAAGAAGGGACACCACCTCATCGGCTCGGGGCGTTGGATCGACAAGGTCTTCCCGCAAGTCCCGAACCCAGCGGCCAGAGGTGACGGCTTGACGGTAGGAGATACGGCGGGTGGTAACAATGAGCCAGCGAGGTAAGGCCTGGGGATCCTTGATCCTGAATAGGGATCGGTGGAGTTCAACCCAGACTTGCTGAAAAACATCGACGGCAGCGTCTTGATCCAAGCCCGTTTGTAGCGCGGTCGAAAAAACTAGGTTCTCATACTGAGAAACCAGGTCTTTCCATGCTCCTTCGTCGCCTTCTCGGCACTGAGCAACCAGTGTTTTGACATCGACTTGCGAACCCAAACAGGACTCCGAAGTGGGACGTGGCACGGAACATTTATCTGGCCTCCCTCAAGGTACAGACCAGAAGACTTCGACATTCGCCAAAGCCTCCACCGGCCACCAGACACCTGCCCGTGCCCCGTCCGACACATTGGAGAACGGTGTGTGGTGATCGGCCTGCGCATTCCGCGACACCAGTGTACACCGAAAATTGGGTCCTCGGCACCATCGGCCGAGTTCTACTCTCCGCAAGTCGGATAGAGGTGTCTGGGTTTGGGGAATCCGTGCAGGAAAAATTGAGAAATCGCGGGTTAAAAAAAAGGGCGACCCCAAATGGAGTCGCCCCTCTCTGGTTGCCCTTCAGCAAGGCAAGTTTTATAGCATCTACGCTTTAGTTGGCGCCGCCTAAGCCGGGCTTGAAGCGACCATAGTCGTTCAAGAGCTGGTAGGCGTAGTCAAAGGTGACGCGGTTCAAGTTCACAGTACCGCCACCACTCTGATCAACCTCGACATTGGGTTCCAAATCTGTGACCCGGACCTTGATCCACTGCATGTCGTGGGTGTAGAGGGCGTAGGTGTGATCTTCGATCACTTTCACCTTGGTAGTCATGTCGGCCACGTCGGGAGCGATTGAGGTGTTCCAAGCGTCGTCGCCGGCGCCCAGGTCTTTGAACAGAGTCTCGTTCCGAATGGCCCACCCGCTGGTGAAGGTGGCCTGAGCCGGACTCACGAACTCACTTCCGTCGTCGACCGAGTTGGCTTCTTCAACCATGAAGAAGTCGATTTCGGCGGCGTTAGCTTCGTTGGTGGAAAACGGTGCACCCGTTCCGGCGAAGCGATCCCAGCCGTAAGCACTACGCGTGGAGGTGGTGGCCGAGAAGTCGTACATCAACAAGGCGGTGTCGCCGGTGTTGTTGCTACCCTCGGGGCGCGGAGCCGTATCAACTTCGTTCGAAGCGATGCTGAGCTTGCCATCGGCGCGAGCGGAACGCACGTGCAGGTAGTACTTCTGTCCGCGGACCAAATCCATACCCATACCGTCTTGCGTCACGGTGAAGGAACGGGTGACCACGGGGGTCGTGTTGACCTTCCGTGCTTCGAGGAAGGCCGCGCCGGTGCTGTCGGAAACCGAAGCGATCGACGTGGTGTCAACATAGACGTTGTAGCCTTCGAAGTCGGCGGCGCTTTCGAAAGTGCTGGCATCCCAGCTCAAAGTAATACTGAACTCACCTGTCACCATGACCACATCGGTGGGGGG
>JABDJR010000608.1 GCA_013003415.1 Candidatus Eiseniibacteriota bacterium
GCTTCGGAGGCCGCTTTCTGACCGATGGCTTCGATGTATCCAGACTCATCCGTGATATCACGGATGTTAACGTTGATGACTTCCAAACCAATCTTGTTCAGCTCAAAGTTCACGTTCTTGTTCACAAGATCTAAGAACTTTTCGCGATCCTGGTTGATTTCTTCAATGGAAAGCGTGGCAATCACCAAACGCATTTGACCAAGGATGATGTCTCGAGCTTGAGCTGCGATGTCGTTTTCGTTGAGACCCAACAAACGCTCGGCCGCGTTGTTCATGATGTCGGGCTCGGTAGAAATACCGATGGTGAAGGTGGAGGGAACGTTGACTCGAATGTTCTTCTTGGAGAGGGCTTGGGTGAGATCGATTTCTACGGTTAGAGGCTCTAAGGAAAGGTAGGCGTAGTCCTGCAGGAGCGGGATCACGAACACACCGCCACCATGAATACACTTGGCGGCCCGCTTGCCGGCTACCTTACCGAAAACGACCAACACGCGGTTTGAGGGGCACCTACGGTATTGGCGTACCAACATGGATAGGAAGAACAGGACCAGTAGGACCGGAACTACAATCAGGGCGATAGCTCCGAACCCAAATCCTGTTTGGGCAATCCACATCATTTGATTTTCTCCCTTCTAGTATCTAGGTCTAAAGTCCAGTGGGCTCCACGATGACCGATTCGTCATCTTTCGTTCCAATCACTTTGACTTCAGTAAAGGCGGGGATTTCGTCGCCATTGCTGCTGGCGCGAATGATTTTCTTGCGACCCGAAACGCTGACTTCAACCTGACCTTGTCCGGTTCCCTTCGCCGGGATGCTGAGGTAGACACGGCCAGTGACGCCACGAGCGGTTTCAATGTCGTAACCGCTTTCTTGATTGAGTCGTCGAGTGAGGTAGGTGAGTCCGGAAGCGGCTAACATCATGACGAAGCCAAACCCGGAAGCGATAAAGGCACTTGGGACACGGCCTAGAGCCCAATCCAGGCGACAGGCAAGACCCATCCATCCCGCGGCCATGAAGAAGGCCAGAATAGAAAGGAGTGAGAACACGCCAAAAGCGTGATCACTGTCGCCGTGAAACTCTGTGTCCATATCAAGATCGCCGCCGCCAAGAAAGGCGTTGGCGGCAAGCCGGACAAGGAAGAACAGGGTTCCCACGCCCGCGAGAATGGCGTAGACGACAACGTCGACACCTTGGCTCACAAGCTCTGACCAATTGAACAGAGATTCGAACATATTTTGACTCTCCGTAGAGGATCCCGAGACGGAATCGAGCCGCTATAAACCTTCGCGACCTAGATGGGCCTAAGTGTTGACTAGGTAAGGGGATCCCGTCAATCTGAGGTTCCCGGGCTTACCTAGACCAATCCTTGGAGGCATCTTGCTAGAAAACGCACTTTCAGTTGGACTGGTGTGTTTTTTCTGTGCGGTCGCGTCGACGTTTGTGGGGTTAACGGTGGCGTTGACCCGGGACCATTCCCGAATTAAATCCGTTTTTGTGGCAGCCCTTGTATGGGGTTTCGCGTTTGCTTTGTGCTTTGCGACCCAGGTACTGCTCTTGCACACCCACGGTGGGTTGGCTCGTGTGCTTACCAGCTGCCTTTTGGCAACGGCGTCTCAGGTGTTTCTTCTTGGTTTCTATATGATTCTACGCAAGTAGAGCTTACAGGGTTGCAGTTGTTTAGCAGTTTTGAAGAGGGTATACTAGGCTCTAAGCGCTCAATTTATCGCCCTTGCCGCTCAAGGGGGCTCCCTCACCCTAGTGCACCAGGGTTCGGTCGTCGCATTTCGTGGAGGTCAATCCATGTTTCGAGCCAGCCTTTCCTTCCTGTTCCTCTTCGCCGCGCTTACATTTTTCCCTTCGTCCACAACCATGGCAGAATCGTCATCGTATTCCGCTTTGCCGCCGGGGTCGCAGACCAACGCTAAGCTTGCGCTTCACATAAAGTCTGCCGCGGTGAAACAGCGGTGCGCCGCTATAGACGCGCTTCCCTGTTCACAATACGTCACAAGCGGGGCCATCCAAACCGGCTACGACGTGTATATCGTGGCCGCGAACGCGAGTATTGCTTTTGGCATTGGCGGCATGGAGTTTGCCATCGACTACGATGGAGCCGCGGGATCCGGTCTCGACATTTTCGGTTGGGAACGATGCTCTGATTTGGAGTTTCCCAGTAATACCTGGCCGGCTTCGGGCGAGGGCACCATTCTTACGTGGGCCACCTGCGAAGAAACTGAGATTTCAACAGAGGGAGTGCACGCCATTGGTGGCGCCTTCTACGTGTACGCTTACTCCCAAGACGAGTTCAATATTATCCCGCGCCCCGTCGCCAACGGACTCATCGCGGTTGCCGATTGCGAAGGCGGGCAAACCGAAGTTCCTTCCTCGCAGGTGGGTAGTCTGACTTTCGGGTCGGGTACCCCGGGCTGCAATCCGTGCGTAGAGAGCTGTGCCGACTGCACCACCGTTCCAAGTCTTCTGAACTTTGGTACCGCCGAAATGGGCTCGGGCCAAGTTCAGTTGTCGACCACCATTACCAACAACGCGGCGTCACCCCTTCTGGGAACCGTCGCATTGGCGGGCAATGACTGTCAGCAGTTTTCCATTATTTCCGGTGGCGGACCGCTCAACCTGGCTACAGGTCAAAGCCAAGAAGTTGTTGTGCAATTTGCCCCCGACTTTACGGGCGAGGGTCTTCAGACCTGTTCCCTGGTTGCTGGAGATTGCGGATTTGTTGACCTCCAGGGAGTCGGTACCCTGCCGCCCCAAGACTGTGCCGTCACCCCAGAGAGTCTCAACTTCGGTGATCAGGTCGTGGGCACGACCACGATGGATAGTTTCGTAATCCGAAATACGAATACGACGTTCCAACGGATTATGGATGTCGATCTCGGCACGGGTGCAACCTGTTCCGACTTCTCCATCAATCCCTCTGGGCGAATTACGATTCCACCTGCCGACTCGGTGACCATCAACGTTTCCTTCACGCCCAGCGCAGGCGGAACCAGAACATGTTCCGTAGAAGTAACCGACGACTGTGAATTTACCGTTCCCCTATCCGGAAACGGTCTCTCGGAATCCTGCGAACTTACTCCGGATTCTGCGGACTATGGAGTCGTCCCCATCGGAACGTCAGCCGACCGCGTCTTCCGGATCACGAATACGGGGGGCGTCCTAGTAAGTGGGAATCTTCTGTCGACCTTTTGTGATGGTTTCAGTGTAGTGGGATCCTCTTTTTATCAACTTCAGCCGGGGCAATTCCAGGACTTTACGATTCGTTTCCAACCAACCCAAGAGCGAGAATATAACTGCACCTTCGAGTCGGGCTGCGGCCTCGCCGAGGTGTTTGGGGTTGGGATCTCTGGAACCACATCGGCGCCTCAAACCGCTGCGAAACTCGCCTTTCACCTCACCACTCCGGTTACAAAAAGCCAATGCGCCGATACTCCTAGTGTTCCCTGTTCTCAATTTGTGTCAGAAGGTGTTGTGGGGACCGCCTATACAGCCTATGTCGCCGTGGCCAACTTGGATCTGAACGAGGGCTTTCTCGGCACCGACTTTGGACTCAACTACGGTCCAAACTTAGAGATCTATGAATGGACGGCTTGTTCGGATCTCGAGTTTCCTAGCGCGGCTTGGCCCGCATCGGGAACCGGTAATGTTCTAACGTGGCAGGCCTGTCAGCAAAACTACATTCCCGGTTATGGCGACGAAGGCGGTGTCGAGTTCGTGGGAGCTCTATACCTTTACGCCTATGGAGCGGAAACTCTTTCTATTGGACCGAGGCCGGTACCAGCTCCATCTCCTAACGTAGCGGATTGCGATGGTCATGAGTCTCCGGTACTTGAGCCGTGTCAAGGTTCCGTGGCCTTCGGAGGCGGGTTTGGCTATAACCCCTGTGATCTTGCCACGCCGGTGCGTCTTGTTAGCTCCGTAGCCGCGCGTCAGGGGAACGACATTGAGTTCCGTTGGCAAGTTGAGGAAGATGCAGGTCTGGGCCAGGCGATCTATCGCCTACAAGAGTCCGGCATTTACGAGCCCATCAGTCCGTTGTTATTTGGGGAAGACGGTTCCTACTCCTATACGCTGCAGCGTGCTCCGGTCGAAGCGGTGACCTACTGGATCGGCGCCAATGAGCGCGACGGCAGCCGCACCTGGATTGGTTCTTTCGATGTGGGTGTGGGGGCTCTCAAGCCAGCTTTGGCCGTGAGTCAGAATCGCCCGAATCCTTTTGCTTCCGCTACCCGGCTATCCTTTGAAACTTCAGTAAGCGGCTGGGCTGAGGTTAGTGTCTTCGATCTGAACGGACGTGAGGTGGCAAGGCCTTTTGCCCAGTCTGTGAATGAAGGCACGCACGAAGTAACTTGGAACGGTAAAGATCAGCGCGGTCACGAGTTGAGCTCGGGCGTTTATCTCTACCGCGTCAGCGCGGCGGGGAAGACCATTACCAAAAAGATGCTCTTGGTGCGCGACTAACGCGGCGAAGCCGCAAGGCTAACTACAAGCTCGCTTTTGCGAACTCGCCTTCGCGGCGCATTGACCTACTGAACTTCGGGTGGCGGCTTCGGTCGCCACCTTTTTTTGTTAGATAACGTCCCAGAATTCTGCCGTCCATTTCTCGTAGTCCCGAGACGAAGTGAAGGTCTTTGGCAGAGTGGGGGCGTACTTCCCTTCCATGTAGGGCACCTGCCAAAGCCGCCCAGTCCAGAATACCTCGTGACAAGTATGCATTCCCCCTCCGACCAGATAGGCCACGCATGCGAGCACGTACTCCTTTTTCGCCTCGGCTTGGAGATCCGCAAAAGTAGCGGCGGCGATGGCTAGAGTGCTGGTTGTTCCGGAAGCGGATGCGCTAAACGGCAAGTTGAAATCGCCGAGCGTTCGTTTGAACGAGTCCTCAAGGTCATCGGCCGCTGGGATAAACATGTCATAGCCGCGGTAGCGAGCTTGAGTCGAGGTTAAAGCCATGAGGTCGATCCCGCATCGATCCATGGGGTCGCCCAGTGGAATGGTGAAGCTGCTTGATAAGAGCCCGGGCCAGGAGCTTGTGGTGGGGGCTGCCGCCGCGTTGGCGCGGCCGCGTCGTACCCGGTCGTCGTACCAGGTAGGTCGAACTTCGCTGTAGGTTTTTAGGAAGCGCGATCTCATCCCCACGAAGGTCGGGCTCGGAATTACGGCTTCTGATACGGCATGAGGGTTTCTCATATCCCCCGAGACCTCAAGGAAACCGAACACTTTGTAAAAGTAGTCGTGGAGCTGCATTACTTTTGGCAGGTCCATGGGCGTTTCTTTCATGATCCTGATCCACTCGTTGACCTTGGCGTTCCATTGAGTGCCCGTGAGGGTCTGCCCAAGGCGACCAAAGCTTGTGGTGTTGTAGAATCGGCGGGTACTGCCTCTTACGATGCCCTCCACAACCTCGTCACTCAGTGTTCTCGACTTCACGGTCCAGTAGTCTCGGATTCCATCGGATACACGGTCAACCGTCCGCTTCACGTAGCGAGGCTTATCGAGTATGAACTGTGCAAGCACGGTTTCTGCCAGAAGGCGTCGCTGACGTTGGACCTCGTCGTCGTAGTAGATGAGCCCCTTCGACTGGATTGAACTCCGGCCGGTTCGATTGGTGCTGTAGACCGGTTGACCCTGCTGGGTCAATGCTACGGCTCTTTGAGCCGGGGAAGGTTTACCAGCCTTTGTCACGTACCCCTTAGGTCTGGTGAGTTCTTCTTTTAGGAATTGCATCGGTACTCCTGTGGGCGGGATTGATCGAAGGGATTCCTAACCGCACTTCAATGTGTTGGTTGTTCCGGGGGAATTTGGCGAGGCACTAACGGTGAATTCGCTTAATGGAACTCCAGGTGGCGGCTTCGGTCGCCACATTTTCCATATAGGTCGCCGACACGTTGTCGAAGTTCACCCGCCAGGCACTAATACCTGTGTCGACTTCGAGGCAAAGCTTGATGAGGTGATCTCCCGGCGGGATGGGGAAGGAGATGGTGTCGAACTCCAGATCGTCCTGAGTGTCGCCGGAGGAGAATAGTTTTGCTCCGTCGATCAGTACAAGCACGCGCGCCGCAGTCTCAAGACCCGAATCGTAGAGCAAGCGGTAGTCGAACTTGATCTCACACATGCCCTCGGCGCCCTCTTCACCGCAAGAAAACTCCTGCCAAATGCAGCCGGTCTCTGCTGGAGTCAACGTGGCGCTCACCAAGAACACCGCCATGTGATCAATCTCGTTGATGATCCAACCATGGGTGGGTTCCGCGGAGCCCAGAACCCCAGGGGCGGATTGCTGCGGCTGTTCTACTTGCCAGCCGATCAAGCCATCCTCAGAAAAATCGCCATTTACGATTTGGGCAGAACCCGATACGGGAAAGATGAGGGCTCCAAGTAGAGCCAAAGATTGCCATTTCATAGACTCAGTATAGCAAGGGGTCGCAACCACTTTGAAGATCCCTTATCAGTCGATGAGGATTACTCAGGACCGCGCGAGTCCGTTTTAAGCTACTCTCCGCTTTACACATACCTTGCCCATCGTCACGCAAGCTCTCCGTGTAGAAACCATATCTCTATACCGAAATCCCTGCTCCAAGGGGGGGCAAAGTATGCGACGTTTAGGTCTATCTGTATTACTTCTTGCGTTTTTAATCTCTCCTACACGCCTTGTAGCGGAACCACCCCAATTCGAGTCTCCCCATATCCATCCTATCGATATTGTGGGGAACAAGGTCTTGGTCGTGAACACGCCGGATGCGAGGCTTTCCGTGTTCAACTGGAGCCAGGCCCAGGATGAACTCTTCTTGGTGAACGAAATCCGGGTGGGAACCGATCCTATTACGGTTCGTGCCAAGGATGCGGACGAAGCCTGGGTGGTGAACCATCTTTCCGATGACGTGTCGATTGTCGATCTCAACTCGGGCACGGTGATTCACACGCTTCATGTTGGTGACGAGCCCACCGATTTGGTTTTCATTGATGATCCCATTGAAGACGACGGTTCCAAGTGGGCTGTGTTGTCGGTTAGTCAGGAAGATCGCGTCCTCGTTTGCGATGCCGAATCGCCCTACACGCTGTTTGGGGCCATCGATATTCCCGGGGCCGATCCACGAGGGTTGACCGTCGATGCCAACGGAACCGGAGTCTGGGTGGCGGTGTTTGAGAGCGGCAACATGAGTACGCTCATCCCGCGCACCGCCGTAGCCGACTCCACCAACAATCCTTGGGGTGGGGGACTGCCTCCCTTCGATCCTCCTCTAAATCCAGCCTTGCCCGACAGCATGATGCCCACCAACGGTGTCATGGCGCGTTGGGATGGGTTCGGATGGAAAGATGAGCTTGGCGGTGATTGGTCCTATGCTTTGGACTACGGTCTCTACAACAACGACCTTGTCCACATCGATTGCTCCAGCGGTACCCCGGTTTTGGGGCAGACGGTTGGCGATGTGGGAACCAACATCTACGACGTCGCCAAGAATCCAGAAACCGGGGACATTTGGGCGGTCACCATCGAGGCCTTCAACCAGGTTCTCTATGAACCGAAGTTGAAAGGAGAAGGTGTTCGCAATCGTGTGGCTCGACTCACCAACGGTAGTAGCACGGCCGACATTTTCGAACTCAACAATCACGTCACCTTTGGACCCCTCGGGCAGCCGGCTCCAAGATCGCCTCAAAACTTGGTTGATGATTCCGTAGCCATCCCCACTGAAATCCTATTCGCCAAGCGCAACGGCACTATGGAAGGGTACGTCACGGGAATCGGTGGAAAGCGCATCGCGGTTCTGAACCCCAACAACGGAAATGTGAAACGACGTCTGGCCGTACCCGAGGGCGGCACCGGTTTGGTGAAGATTCCAGGTGACACCGGGGTTGTTCTCCCGCTCTCGCAGCCCGTTCAACAAGAGCTATATCGGGCTGCTATCAAAACCGGCGACCTCCTCATGTTGAACCGTCACCTCAATACGGTTCATGTGATCGATCCGGTTTCGGGCGACACGGGCGAGTCGGTTCCTATCGGCATGAGTGCGTGGGATCCAACCCCCACCGACGTGAAGCGAGGGCGAGCCTTCCTTTACACCGCAGCCAATAGCGCTCACGGAACCTTCGCCTGTGCCTCCTGTCATCCCGACGGCAACATGGACGCCATTGTTTGGGACCTGGGTGATCCCAGCGGGGACATGGACAACGTGAATGGCTTCGATTTCCATCCGCTCAAGGGCCCCATGATCACCCAGAGTTTGCGGGGTCTAAAGGATCACAATCCGCTCCATTGGCGTGGGGATAAAGAAGACTTCCTGGCGTTTAACGGCGCCTTTGAAAGTCTCTTGGGTGGTGATCAACTTGCACCGAGTGACATGCAGCTCTTTGAGACTTTCATGCTCTCCGTGCAGTACCCGCCGAATCCCTACTACGATCTGAACGACGAGGTGGGTGTATTCCCAAGCGGTGGCGATCCCAACTCCGGGCGTGCCATCTTTGATACCACCAACTGCGAAAACTGCCATACGTTCCCCACCGGAACCGGGAATCAGACCTTCTTCTTAGGGGATCCGCTTGGTAACCAGAACTTCCTCGTGGCTCAAAACCGAAACGGTTATGAGAAGGCCGGTTTCGTAGAGTTAGGGCCCAACAACAAGCGTGCCTTTGGGTTCTTGCATGATGGTTTTATGCGCAGTTCCTTGGAATTCTTGTTGGTTCTCACCGGCTTCAACGTGCAGCAAGTGCTCGATGTCGACGCCTTCTTGCAGGCGTTCCCCACCGGGAACGATGGTGCGTTGGCTCAAGAAGCGACCGTCAATCCGTTCAACCTTGCGAACGATCCGAGTGCTTTGCAGCGAGCGAGCGACCTACAAAACGCTGCCGATGAAGGGCGCGTGGATTTGATTGCCCACGGCGTGGTGAACGGGCTCAATCGTGGCTTTGTGTGGGTGAGTGATGCGGCGGGTGGTCTCTATCAGAGTGATCGCACGGATCGTGTTTACACCTTCGATGAACTTGTGGCTGAAGCTCAGAACAACGGCAGCGCCATCACGTTCATGGCGGCTCCCTTGGGCGAAGGTGTGCGCATGGGTGTGGATCGTGACAAAGATGGCTTCCTCGATGGCGACGAAGAAGATGCCGGTTCCGATCCTGCCGATCCTAATAGCACTCCCGGTAGCTTAGGCGTGGGAGATGACTACCAGCTCAATCCGCAGCTGACTCGCGTTTCAAGCATCTTCCCGCAGCCTTTCACCTCCGATGCTCGCATCGAGCTCTATGTGGCCCAGGCTGGGAAGGCGAAAGTCGAAGTGTTTGATGTCAACGGTCGACGCGTCCGGTCGTTGGTCGATGGACCTCTGTCCACAGGAAGTCAGACGATTCATTGGAATGGCCTCGACGACTCGGGCCGAGCGGTTGCTAGCGGTACGTACTTCCTGCGGCTCTCTACACGTGACGTTCAGGATACCCGGAAAGTGGTCCGTATTCGTTAGCTAGGGGGAAGCCTGGTGCCTCAGGCTTGCCATGTGGCGGTCGTTTCTTCCCGGCGGTTGGGAAGGGGCGGCCGCCACTTTTTTGTTCCATTGGAATTGCGCTAGAAAAAGGCAACCAGTTCCAGTTGAACGTAGTCGTCTTTTCGAAAGCCGTAGAGAGGGTCGGTCATGTCGAGGCCGCTGAATCCTCGATACTCAAGGTACAGTCTCCAGCGATCCCCAAAACGTCGGCTCGCTTCAACGCTGGTCAGAGTAGCCCGAGAATCGGCGTCGATGATCACCCCGGCTAAACACTCGGTGCTTTGAACGTCGTTGAGGACTAGGCGGGCTCCGAGGAAGAGATCTTCCTCAAACGGCGTGGTGGCGTTGTCCCCGCGGTCGTCGT
>JABDJR010000626.1 GCA_013003415.1 Candidatus Eiseniibacteriota bacterium
GTCATTCACTTTACCTGGGAGGCGTCTGCGGACGCGGCAAGCTATCGCGTGGAAATCTACGACCAAGAGCTCCGACTCGTCTCGGAACAGCTCACGGATAAGACATCGGTTTCTGTGCCTCGTAGCAGTTTCGGACAGCTGGCAACTCCCACTCTCATGTGGAAAGTGGTGCCTATCTCGCCCACCGGTTTGGAAGGCGCCGCTTCCAAATTGGTCTCCTTCACTTTGGAGTAGAGTCTGGTCTAAGATGGGGCCATGTCCTCATTACCTTTGTCCGACCGTCGCGCTCTCGTTTGTGGTGCTAGCCAAGGGATTGGCCGTGCCATTGCCCACGATCTTGCCGCCCGCGGGGCCGGAGTTACCATTCTGGCGCGGAGCGCTTCCGGCCTAGAAGACGTGCTTCAATCTTTGCCCGACACGGGCACCCGACACAACGCACTGAGTATCGACCTCACCGATCACGAAGCTCTCGATGCGGCCCTGGGAGATTTGCGATCTTCCGTGGGGCATCACGACATTCTGATCAACAACAGCGGCGGGCCAAAACCTGGGCCGTTGCATCAGGCCGATCCGAACGATTTGGTTCCGGCGTTTAACCAACACATTGTGGCCTCGCAAAAACTGCTGCAGGCCTTTCTGGGTGAGATGCAGCAACAGAAGTTTGGCCGGGTGGTGAACATCATTTCCACCTCGGTCAAACAACCTATCCCGGGGCTGGGGATTTCGAACACCATTCGCGGCGCCATGGCCAACTGGGCCAAGACTTTGGCCAACGAACTCGGCCCTTTCGGCATCACGGTCAACAATGTGCTTCCCGGCGCCACCAAGACCGGGCGCTTGGCCAGTATTATTGAGAACCGCGCTAAGGCGCAAAACAAGTCCGAGCAAGAGGTCGAGCAGGCCTGGCGGGAGACAATTCCCCTCCGACGCTTTGCCGAGCCCGAGGAAATTGCCGCCGCCGTGGGTTTCTTGGTTTCCCCCGACGGAAGCTACATCACCGGCATTAACCTTCCCGTAGACGGAGGTCGGACCTCTTCGTTGTAAGGCTTCGTGCAACGCTTGCTGCTTGCCGGGCATTCCGTTCATAAAAGGAAGTTCTAACACCGTGAAGCTTGCAAACTACATTGGCGGAAAATTCGTCGCTCCGGTCTCAGGTAAGTATATGGACAATGTGGAACCGGCCACGGGTTCTGTGTACGGCCACATTCCTTTAAGCGAGGCCGCCGACATCGATCAAGCCGTTGCCGCGGCAAGCGAGGCATTCCCCGCTTGGTCCAACTTGGGTCTGGAAGAACGATCCCGCTATCTTCTTGCCATTGCCGACAAGATTCACGAACGCCTGGATCGGTTGGCCGAAGCCGAGTCCAAAGACACCGGGAAGCCCGTCACTCTGGCGCGGACCGTCGACATCCCTCGCGCCTCGGCAAACTTTCGCTTCTTTGCCACGGCTATTTTGCACGAAGAGACCGAAGCCCATCAGACCGGAAACCGAGCTCTGAATTTCACTCTCAGGCAACCGCGCGGAGTCGCCGGGTGCATCTCTCCCTGGAACCTTCCGCTCTATCTGTTTACTTGGAAAATTGCACCGGCCTTAGCCACGGGAAATACGGTGGTGGGCAAGCCTTCTGAGGTGACACCGGCCACCGCCTTCATGCTTGCGGAAATCTGCGAAGAAGTGGGCTTGCCACCGGGCGTGTTGAACATTGTGCATGGCCGAGGAGCCGAAGCCGGCGCCGCGCTTGTGGCTCACCCCAAGGTCCCGGTTATTTCCTTTACCGGAGGCACTCAAACCGGGGCCGCCATTGGCTCCGAAGCGGCCAAGCAGTTTAAGAAAGTCAGTTTGGAGCTGGGAGGTAAGAACCCCACTCTCGTTTTCTCCGACGCGGACTTGGATCGAGTCATTCCTGACATCGTGCGCTCGGCCTTTGCGAACCAGGGACAGATTTGCCTTTGCGGTTCGCGCATTTTGGTTGAGGCTTCAACGTTCGATGCTTTCCGCGACGCGTTTGTGAAAGCTACACAGAATTTGCGAAGTGGTGACCCGTCGGACGCGTCCACGCAACAGGGGGCCTTAGTTTCGCAGGAACACCTAGAGAAGGTGCGAGGGTACATCGCCCTAGCCAAAGAGGAAGGCGGTTCCATTCTCTGCGGCGGCAACACCCCAGAGGGGCTTCCCGATAGGGTAAAGAACGGCTACTTTTTAGAACCTACCGTGGTTTCGGGCTTGGATGCTTCTTGTCGGGTTATGCAAGAAGAGATTTTTGGCCCCGTGGTGACACTCACTCCCTTTCACTCGGAAGAAGAAGCGTTGGCCATCGCCAACGATGTGCCCTATGGGCTGGCGTCTTCGGTGTGGACGCGCGATCTCGATCGGGCCCATCGCGTGGCGGCCAAGATACAAAGCGGCATCGTGTGGGTGAATTGCTGGATGTTGCGCGACCTGAGAACCCCCTTTGGAGGAACCAAGGCCAGCGGCGTGGGTCGCGAAGGCGGCCGAGAGGCCCTGCGGTTCTTCACCGAGCCCAAGAACGTTTGCATTCAAATGAACCCGGAGAGCTAACGATGAGCAACGATAAGTTCGAAACCCAACGCGCCCCCGAACCCGTAGGCGCTTACCCTCATGCCCGCCGCGTCGGGAACCTGCTGTTCCTATCCGGAGTGGGCCCCCGAAAACGCGGTTCGAAAGAGATTCCAGGAGTCACTCTGAATGCCGAGGGTGAGGTCACCGCGGTGGATATCGACGCCCAATGCCAATCCTGTTTTGACAACGTGCGCGCGGTGGTTGAAGACGCGGGAAGCTCTTGGGCTCAGATTGTCGACGTGACCGTCTTCCTAACCAACATGAAACGCGACTTCCCGGGGTTCAATGCCGCCTATGCGAAGGCCTTTGCTACGAATCAGCCCGCACGCACCACGGTTGAGGTCGGTTCTTTACCTACTCCCATCGCGGTCGAACTCAAAGTGATTGCGAGCATCGACTAGAGTTCGGTCCAGTGCATTTCCTAAGTTAGCGCTTCTCCCGAAATGTCCTACCTTTTTTTTTCAAGACGTTTTGGTCCTCATTGCCATTCTGGCGAGCTTCATAGGCGCTGCTGCCGAGGCGAAATGTCCTCTTCCTAGAGAAAGAGGACATTCACGCCTTAGGTTTGGTCGTCGACCGCTGCCCGTGGCCCATTTGTTTTCACCGACTCGATGCCGTTGTCCCGGGCGCTCGTACCAATGATCTGGTGGTTGGCGGCTTTTAGAACAAAGTATGGCTGGCCGTTGGATGCGTCCCGTTTTTCGTACTGGGAATCCTTCGGTGAGTTCTCTTGGACGCTTACGATGCCGTTCTCGGCCTTGGCTTTGGTCGTATACCGTTCGCTCGTCAGGATCGTCTCGCCGTTTCCGGCCTTCAAGTTGAACATGAACTGATCGCCACTTTTCTTGAGGACGTATTTTCCTGGC
>JABDJR010000660.1 GCA_013003415.1 Candidatus Eiseniibacteriota bacterium
CCACCCCGGTTCAAAACGACCTGCGTGAGCTCTACAACCTCGTGAATCTTCTGCGACCGGGAACTTTGGGGACCTACCGCGCTTTCCGACGTCGGTTCATGGTCCGGGGAGACAAACGCCTCCCGAAAAACACGGGGGTCCTTTCCGATCTACTCAACTCGGTAATGATCAGAACCACTCGGGCCAAAACCAACATACGGTTTCCTTCGCGCAGCGTGGAGATCGCTTCTTTCGAGTTATCTCCAGGAGAGCGCAAATTGTATGAAGCGGTGACCGCTTTTGTCAGGGAGCGTTTTTCGGATCAGGATCGGGTTCAGTTTTTGAAGTGGCAGTTTGTGTCCATGGTTCTGCAAAAGGAAATTGGGAGCAGCGTGGCTGCGGCATCCCATACCTTGGGCCGCGCTCGCAAAGACCCACGCTACCAAACCCACTGGAAGGACTTGGAGCGACTCTACCAATTGGGCGAGGAAGTCACCGAGCACTCAAAACTCAATGGCTTGCTCGATATTCTCGGTCGCGAGAACGAAAAGGTCATTGTCTTTACCCAGTTCAAATCTACAATGAGCTTCCTGGCTCAAGAACTCAAGAAAGCTGGATACTCCACTTCGAGTTTCCATGGGGGCCTGACCGCGCTCGAGAAAGAGGCTTCGATTCAAGCCTTTCGTGGGGACAAGCAAATCCTCATTAGTACCGAGGCTGGGGGAGAGGGTCGCAACTTACAGTTCTGTCGCATCGTTGTGAACTATGATCTGCCCTGGAATCCCATGAAGATCGAGCAAAGAATTGGACGTGTTCACCGTCTGGGTCAAACCGGGGATATTCAGATCTATAACTTCTCGACCGAAGGTACTTTGGAGTCGCATGTTCTAGAAATCTTGCATCGCAAGATCAACATGTTCCACCTTGTGATCGGGGAGATGGATATGATTCTGGGCGAGTACTCGGATCACCAAACCTTTGAAGGAAATGTTTTCCAGATTTGGGCCGGAGCCAAAGGACGAAATGAGATCGAACGCAAGTTCCGGGATTTGGGCGATCGTATGGCTCTCAACAAACGACGCTACGAAGCGGTCAAGCGGCTAGATGAGGAGATTTTTGGTGGTTGAGATCCCGCGCCGCCGCCGGCGCCAGGAACAATGGATCCTCGATGTGATTCTCCGTGATGGTCGCGCCTTAGGCGAGCAAGATGGGGTGTATCGATTCCAGCTTGAGGATCCGCTGAAGACGCAAATCGGTCGGGAAACCCTGGCGTTAACGTTTCAGAAGAAGCTCGCATCGAAGGAAGATGTTGAGCTCGCAAGCCACGGCAGTTGGCTCCATGATCAACTACTTCGCTACGCCCACACCTGGGGACAGGGCGCCCGCTTCTTTTTTGAACCTGAGCCGGATCTCGATCTTGATCTCCTCATGCAGCGGCGGCGGATCGATGAGACGCTCGATGTCGTCGAGAAGGTCACCTATGGCACGCTACTCGAGTACATCTTCCGAGTTTCCTACTACACCGAACCTCCGCGTGAACGCCTGCTGAGTTTTGTTTACGACGCCAATCAAGGAAAAGTAGTGAAGCGCGCCTATACCAAGTCCATGATGGCCAAGGCATCGAGCTCCCCCAAAAAAGAATACGAAGTCCCCGAAGAGGTTCCGTTTCAAAAAGGCTTTGACCGGGTTTGGATTCGGGTGGAGAAAGAAATCTCAGCCGAAGTGGAAGAACTCAAAAAAGGCAACCGGGTTCATTTGGAACGAGAACTCCGAGTTCTTGAAGATTACTATCGCCAATTGCTCGATGAGGAAAAGCGTCTCCTGGGCACCCGCCTCAGCCGTAAATCTCGTGAGGAGACCCAGCGCCGCATGGAAATGCTCAAGCTGGATTGGGAGCGTCGGGTCAAGGAAGAAACGGAGCGCCTGAAACCCCAGGTTATTGGGGAATTGCGGGCCGTAGCCGTGATTCACAGCCCTTTGGAGGCCTGGAGAACGGCTGAGGGCGGTCGGGTATGGGTTGATCGAGGTCGGGGAGAGGTCTGGCGTGGAGCCCTAAATGGCCATGGAAGTCGTTGAAAACATGACACTTTTGGATGATAATGGTCCCCTTTTTGTCCCCCCCTGGGATCACATTGAGCCCCGAATCGGTATTGCTATTGTGGGCCACAAGGAGGAATTGGAGTGAAGAACACCGAGAGAGTTTCAAGGATGGCGCGAGCCTTTCTCGCGGCTTCTTTCATGCTTATAGGCATCCAGACGGCAGCTCATGCCGACCTGGAACGTATTCGCGAGAAAGCGGTCGAACTCGAACAAAAGCTCAACAAGCATCACTATGAAGTCTCGGCGCGTGGGGAAGACTCCAACACTCTGAGAATTTACAAGGATTTTGCGTTCCTTTTAAAGGAGTCCAAGGTCGATGAGGCGCGAGAAGCCGAGGGTTTTGAGGCGGCTCGTCTCAAGCATTTTCTCATCGAGAGCGCAGTCAACTTTGAACTAGCTTCGTATCTCGACGACTTAAACAAATTCGAGCGCACGGGAACGGCTGACTTCAACGGCGTGCCCACAACCTACCACGGCTTGATTAATCAGCTCGCCAACGCTGAAGTCGACAAAGATCGCCGTGCCATATACACGGCACTTAAGGGCATGGTTGAAACCGCAAACATTTATCGTAATCAAATTGTGACCCGTCGCAACGAGCTGTTCCAGGCCTGGGGCTACGACAACTACGCCCAATTCTATGCCGAGAAAAACGGTATCGATCTGGCGGAGGTGTCTAAAGCCGCCGAAGACCTTCTCACCGAAACCCAAGCCCAATACGATGCGCTTTTCGAAGCCGTGGTCATGGACCAAATGGGGGTTGAAGCACGGAAGGTCAAGCTTCTCGATATTCCTTTCCTTTTGAGTGGAGCAAAGTATCTTGATGCCTTTCCCGTGGCAGATCAGCAAACACGAAGCAAGGCTGTCCTTTCTGGCCTTGGATTGAGTTCTCAAGGACTAGTGTTTGACGAGAAAGAACGAGAGGGGAGAGCCGCCGGTTGGGGGGTCTATC
>JABDJR010000672.1 GCA_013003415.1 Candidatus Eiseniibacteriota bacterium
CCGCTCCAGGCAATCACTGAGGGATTCCAGAATGGAAAAAAAGCGCGCTTGCTCTTCCTCAAAGGTGTCTGTATTTGGCAAGGGGTAAGAGATGTCTTCGGCGCGCGCTCGTGCAAAGCTCAAGACATCGCTCATGTGGCTCAGTAGATGGTGCGGCGTCCGCACTCCCGCCACCGGAGTGAATTCGGCGAATTCCTCAGGTGCATCGCGAAGCGCTTTTTGAGTTCGGTAGGCCAGAGTCGCCAGAAAATGCCGAAGCAAATGCCGCTCGGTTTCGTTCATGCGTCCCAATAAATTCCGGGTTGGTACGTTCCGAAGTACCACATGTGGCCCTCAAGATCTTTCGCCATGTATCCCCGCGCACCGTACTCCTCGTTTTTGAGTTCGGCCACGATTTCCGCCCCGGCCGCTTTGGCTTTGGCGTAGTGATCGTCCGGATCTTCAATCAGGACGGTCAAAACCTGATGCAATCCTGAAAGGCGACGAGGGCTCATTCGATTCTCATCGGGCTTGGTTGAGCTGACCATGATGACCCCAGGACCCAAACTCAATTCTGAATGACGTACGGTGCCGTCGGGACCGGGAACCATGAGACGCTTTGTAAAACCGAAAGCACTGCAAAGCCAGTCAATAGCTTCCGAAGCATTGTCGTAAGACAAGCTGGGATAGATATTGGATGGAGTTGGATTAGCCATAACACACTCCTGCTTGAGTTTGTTGGAAGGGCTGCTCGCCCAGTATAGCTCATGAGAATACTTTCTTGACATGCAAGCAATTACTTGCATATAATTTTCCATGATCGAAGACATCGATTTCACTTTCAAAGCCCTTAGCGACCCCAACCGGCGCTATCTCCTCGATGTGCTCCATGCCGACAACGGACAGAGTTTGAGCGCCCTTTGCACGGGCATGGATATGTCGCGGCAAGCGGTTACCCAACATCTTGGTTTGCTTGAAGAAGCCGGTTTGATTTCCGTGGTTTGGCAGGGCCGAGAAAAACTTCACTACTTGAACCCCGTCCCCCTCTATGAAATCTATGAGCGGTGGATCAAAAAGTTCGAGCGCACACGACTGAAAGCACTTCGTGATCTTAAGACCCAGATTGAAGGAGCCACTCCATGAGTAAGCCAGATTTTGTGTATGTCAACTATATCCGCGCGAGTCGAGAAGAAGTCTGGAAGGGGCTCCTCGAACCAGAATTCACGCGCCAATACTGGATGCACGAGCAAATCTCCGATTGGAAAGTGGGATCATCTTGGGAGCACGTTCGGCTTGATGAAGCAAAAACCCCAGACATCGTGGGAAAGGTGCTGGAGTCGGATCACCCCAATCGGCTTGTCTTAACCTGGGCTCAACCGAAGGATGCGGATAACCCCGAAAAAGTCTCCAAGGTTGCCTTTGATCTTCGCCCGGTTGAGGAATGGCCCAATGGACCATGGACGCAGCTCACACTAACCCATAGCGATCTGGAGCCTGGTTCGGAAATGGAACAGAGCGTCAGCTACGGTTGGCCCGCGCTCATGTCTGGGCTGAAAACGCTGTTGGAGACGGGAAAAATCTAGGCGGGAGTTGAAGTACTGACACGGAGCTACGAATCCCGACGTGGCACCCACCGCTCACGCCGATTCATGATCTCGATTCAAGTAATCTGAGTAGTCTCGGATACTGGGTTCGTAGGCCTCGTCGACCAGAGGTGAGGAGAACATAAAGTCGGCCGAGGAACGGTTGCAAGCCACAGGAATATTGTAGACAACCGTAATTCGGAGCAACGCCTTCACATCGACATCGTGAGGCTGTGATGACATTGGATCCCAAAAGAAAACAAGCATGTCCACCTTGCCCTCGGTAATCAAAGCACCAAGTTGCTGGTCTCCTCCAAGTGGTCCCGAACGCAGCATAGTGATGTCTTTGGGTTGGTCTTTGGCCGGGCGACTTTTAAGAACCTCGGCAATCATTTTCCCGGTGGTGCCTGTACAAATCAGGTGATGTTCGTGCAGTTTTTCCGCGTTCCACTCCACCCACTCGGTGAGGTCTTTTTTGCGATTATCATGAGCAACAAGGGCGATTCGTTTCTCTTTAGTCATTGTGTTCATTGATTTCTCGGTGTGGCCTAGTGTATTGAAAATGGGCAAGCCTGTAGATCATAACTCAAGCGCTCGAGCCGGACGAACGCCAATGCGCTGATGATGCGCGGGCTTACTCCGTCCAAACCAAAATTCGATCGCCACTCTGCATCGTCTCATCGATGATCACCGCGGGCCCGAAGCGCTCTAAATCGTCTGTGGTGAGACCCAGTTTCTCGATGTCGAAACGGCTGTCACTCAACCCAAAGGAAAACGCGGGGCCTTTTAGTCTGTAAAACCAAAACGGCACCGCGCCTTGAGTCAACTTTTCTTCTTTGACCTCGTAGGCCAAGAACTTGATTTGGGAGAGCTTGTGTTTTGTTTGCGTTTCGGGAGGGGGTTCAACCGCCTCCACGCCCTCTTCATCAGACAGTTTTAGGAGAGGGCCTAGAGCACTGATGGAGTCGCGGGCGGCTTCAAACCTTTGGAGGGCGGCGGCAGGGTCGGCGCTCTCTCGATGAATAGCTCTCGAAGCAAGGTACCCAAAGATGCTCACCCCAATAACGGCCGCAATGAGAAGAGCAATCAGTACGTGGGGAACCTTCATCGGCATAGCCTACCACCGAAGACAAAAAAAGGTGCGGCGCTTGCCAACACCGCACCTTCCACTGGACATCGGATTTCTCCTAGAACCAGCCTGGACATCCCCCATATAGTGGTCTATGTCCCAGGAGCCGATACCCTAGTCC
>JABDJR010000681.1 GCA_013003415.1 Candidatus Eiseniibacteriota bacterium
CGGAAACCCGCGGCCGAACATCACAAGAGTGTGTGGGCCAGGGCGCGGCCAATCTGACCTGCGGATTCTTTGGGGCCATGGGTGGTTGCGCCATGATTGGTCAATCCATGATCAACATCAAATCCGGGGGGCGCGGTCGCCTGTCTGGAATCACGGCTGCGGTGGCCCTCCTCGCCTTTATTCTTTTTGGCTCGCGGTGGATCGAAATGATTCCACTAGCCGCTCTAACCGGCCTCATGATGATGGTTGTCATTGCCACCTTCGCCTGGGCATCGATTCGAATCATGGGCAGCATCCCCCGGGAAGATGCCTTCGTCATTGTGCTGGTGACTGGAGTCACCGTGGCCTACGACCTCGCCCTAGCCGTCATTGTCGGCGTGATTGTCTCCGCCTTGGTCTACGCCTGGAAATCGGCGCATCATATTTGGGTGGTGGAAGGGCGCTCCGAGATAGATGGTCACAAGGTCTATCAGCTGCATGGTCCCTTGTTCTTTGGATCGATCGCCGGGTTTCGAGATCTATTCGATCCCAGTAAAGATGTGGGAGAAGACGTTGTGATCGACTTTCGTAATGCACGCGTGTGGGATCACTCAGCCTTGGAAGCCATTGACGCCTTGGCCACGAAATATCAGGAAGCCAAGATTTCTCTCCACCTTGTTCACTTGAGTCCGGACTGCCAATTGCTTCTCAGCAATGCCCGGGACATGGTTGAAGTGAATACGATTGAGGATCCCCACTACGGCGTGGTGGTGAACTACTCAGAGCTTGTGGAGTCCGGCGGCGTCAAGGAAAGCTAGACTCGATTCCTGGTTTGTTCGACAACATCGCCGAAAGCTTCAGCCCGGGCATCGCGACCAGGAGGTCGATGCGCTAAGTCTTAGCTCTATTCCTTTGGCAGCGTGATATCAATACCGTCGGTATTCGCGCCTTCTAGATTGGCGCCACGCAAACGCGCCCCTTCAAGCTTAGCTCCGCGAAGATCCGCATTCTCAAGCCACGCCCCTTCGAGGAGAGCCCCGCGCAAGTCGGCGCCGCGAAGATCGGCACCTTCGAGCTCAGCCCGCTCAAACAAAGCGCGACGGAACCGCCCGTTCTTGAGGCTTGCCCCATTCAAGCTTGCCAGCGTGAAATCACAGCTGATGCCTACGGCTTCCGTGAGATCGGCCTGGTTGAGATCGGCACCATGGAAGTCACCGTCGGAAATAAGCGTTCTTTGAAGGCGGGCCTCCGTAAGAACGGCTCGACGCGCAAAGATGGACTTCATGTAAGCGCCGGTGGCGTTAGCGTTCTTGAGGATCGTGGACTCCAGCCGGACTTTGTCCATAGCCGCACCCATGAGGTTGGCTTCGCTGAGGTCAGCTCGTGACAGATCAGCACCGTCCAGAACAGATCGCGACAAACGAGCCTGCATCAAGCTTGCTCCAACGAAGCGAGCCCCAGCCAAGTAGGCGCGTTGAAGGCGAATTCGGGTCATGTCGGCTTCGGTGAAGTCGGCCCGACCTGCATCGGCACTTTTCAAGATGGCGCCGTAGAGCAGAGCGCGGGTAAACACGCAGCCCGAAAGATCAGCGTAGGGAAGGTGAGCCTCGGAGAGCATGGCTCCCTCGAGATGAGAACCTTTGAAGTCGATGCGATCGAAGACCGAACCCGCATGGTCCCCACCGCTGGTGAGTTCCAAATTGAGGTTTTGTATGAACCCGGCGCGATCTTCAAGGTGAAACCAACATACGTTGGCCCCAGTGAGTGCGCGAGTATCACAAGAATCCGTGCTGCAGGGGCGAACCATAACTTTGATCGACATCGTCATCCTCTCCGGTCGACGATACCGCTGGCCCGCGATTAAAGAGTTTCTAGGCGAATCTCTTGAATCTTGTCACCGATTCGGATCTTGTCGACCACTTCTTGTCCTTCGACCACTTGACCGAAGACAGTATAGCGTCCATCGAGATGGGGTTGGGGAGAGTGGGTGACAAAAAACTGGCTTCCACCGGTGTCCTTGCCTGCGTGTGCCATACCTACGGTTCCCGTTTTGTACGTCAAGGGACTGTACTCACAACGGATCGCGTAGCCGGGACCTCCCCAGCCATCCCCTCGAGGATCGCCGGTCTGTACTACAAAATCGGCGACTACACGGTGAAACCTGAGCCCATCGTAGTAACCTTCTTTGGCAAGTGCGAGAAAGTTCGCGACCGTGGCCGGGGCCACGGAAGCATTGAGGTCGATAACGATCTCGCCTCGGGTGGTCACAAGGGTGGCTCGGGTGGAGGAGTGGTTGAGTTCAGCCTCTACAATGGCGTCGAGATCCCAATTTTCGGGGAGGCTGGGCCTGGCCTGGACCTCGACCGGATCGGTACCTTCAATCAGGGCTAGGCTTTGCGAGGCTCGGGTTGCCACGTTGTAGTCGGTATCTTCAAGGGCCTCTTTCATGAGGACGATGGCCTTACTTTCGGAGACCGGATTCAGGGTACCAATGGCTCCATCGTCCTCTCCGGCGGCCAGAATGGTCCCTAAAGCCTGAAGAATGGCGATCATGGCTTCGGAATCGACCGGGCTGACTAGATTTCTGTAGGCCGCAACCAGATCGCCAACCGCTTCTCGGTCGAAACGCTGGCCCGCAGCACTGGCGGCGCTGGTCATCACGGCGATATCGTCACTCTTGATTCCGGGGCGAATAAACTTAACCGCTTCAATTTGGGGGAACTGCACCAATGAATTGATGGCTGCAGCTTGAACCTGTGGCATTTCGTCTTGAACAACCGGTTCGAGCACCAGAAGTGCCTGTTCGGTGGGTACTCGGGCAAAGGCCGTAGCTGCCGCCATCCGAATACGCCAGTCTGCATCGCGAATGCCATCGCGCAGAGCCAGAAGCGCACCCTCTCCCGAAGCTTGAGCTCTTGCCATGAGATAGGCGCTACGGATTTGCCAATCGCTGCTGAACTCATAGTCCATGATGCGAGACAACCCTTCACCGCCCAGTTTTCCCATGGTCTCGATAGCAGTCAATACGACGCTGTTGTTTGGATCGTCGAGTAAGAGGCTGGCCCGGCTGGCAAAAAACTTGTTTCGCGTGTCGCCAATCGCACGCAAAGCTTCGACGCGCACTCGCCAATCTTCATCTTGAAAAAGAGGCACAACACTCTCGCTGAGTTTCTGTCTTTTTAGGGCGCCGACGGCGCGGCAGGCAAAGATTTTAGTTTGGGTGTCTTTGGATTGGAGCGCGCGATGCAACCCGGAAGCTGCAGAAACACACTTGCCACGCTGAACCGCGAAGGCCGCTCGCCACGTGATCTCGCGGTGAGGGCTCCGAAGGGCCTGAATTAGCGCCGGCCCCGCATCTTCAATGGAAAAAGACCGTTGTCCCAAGAGGCCAAGAGCATGGGCTGCGGTGGCGCTTTCCACTTTGTCGTTTTTGGAAAGAATTTCTGCCAATACAGGAACGGAAGTTTCGGTACCCGACTTGCCCAGGCCCAAGATAATGGTCTGCCTGACCGTGGGGTCGGTTTCTATGTTCAAAGCCTCAAGAAGAATCGGCTCTACCTGATCGCGGAACATTTGGCTGATGGCAAAAAAGGCCGCGTTACGAACCTCGGCTGATTCGCTTTGCGAGGCATCGGTAATAGCGTCGAGAGTGGAGATGTCTTGAATGCTGGCCAAAGATTGAAGCACCCGAAGTTGGGTGGCTTCGTCGCCAGTTTCAAGGAGATTGAGCAAGTAGCCGTCGGCCAGGTTCCGCGAGTGCTCGTGAATCAGGATTTCTTTGAGGGTTTCTTTGTCGATGTCAGCCTTTGCCATGGGCGGCACGCCAACTGCGACAGCCAAAACCAATCCGGCCCCAACGAGCCTAGTAACCAAACCGTTCATGAGTTCTTAATCTCCCTAAGAAGTGGGGTGTGCACGCTTACCGTGCGAAAGAAGGCCTAAGAGTATAGCGCGTCGGGGGGGACCTACGCATGGGTTCTCGTTATACCGACTCCGGCGCTTCTAGCTTCCAGGCTAAGTTAAGCCTAAATAAGACAAGGAGATAGGGCGATGTTTGCGGTTTTGCCGCGGCTGGAAACCCCGTCTTTCCGGGGGTTACTGCCCACCCTTCTCGCTCTGTTCTCCGATCACCAGATCGACCCGCCGATTGTTGGCCCTACCTTCGCTGGTGGCGTTCGAGTCGACGGGGCGGTTCATGCCATAGCCGAACCAGTCCATATTATCGAGAGGCACGCCTTGCTCGGCTAAGAAGCTAAGCACGGATTGGGCTCGTCTCTCGGAGAGTCCCTGGTTGTACTCTTCGCTTCCTACATTGTCGGTGTGACCCTCAATGAAGATGTGCATTTCTTCAAACTGCTGAAGAATGGTAGCAACCCGCACAAGGTTTAGTTCGGCTTCGCGGCTGAGGTCGGCTTTTCCGGTTTGAAACAGGATGTCTTTCAAAGACATGATAGTTCCGCGAGCTTCTTGGGAAATCGAGGCGAACTTGCCCTCGAACTGTTTCAAGGCATCGAAAAGTTCATCTTGGCGATCTTTCATACGAGATCGCTCGGTCTCCAGCTCGGCCCGTGCCGTTTCCTTCATGCCTCGTTCCAGTTCGACCATGGCCCAAAGCGCCTCGTCGCGATAGTTGGCAAACGCGCGGGCATCTTGAAGGGCCTCGGTGCAGCGACGATGCGCCAACTCCGAGATGATGCGGTACTCCAGTTCTTGCACCGCCCGAGCCGCCAAGACGTAGTGATGATCCGACTTTTGGGCTGAGATCTCGAGGGCGGTGGCGCGTTGTTTTTCTCGCTCCCAAATAGCCTGCAAGTCGGAGGTGGGAACGCGGAGCTTTCGAGCGAGTTGGAGTAGGTCCCCGACCTCGTGGAGGTGTTCCAGGGCTTCGGTGGAAGTCAGATCCGGGTCGGGAACGCTGTCGTAGTTAAAAGCACTTTCCTTTGCCGGGGCTTCGCGAGTTACGGCACGTGCTTTCCGTTGGGCCACTCGCTCGGCCTGCTCAAGCATGGCCACCGCATCTTGCCATTCGCGCTGCATTTGAGATGCCACCTGGCGGCAGTCGTCGGCTCCCAGTTCGTTTTGGTAGGCGCGGGCCGAGGCCAAAGCCACGCGATTGGTGGCCAAGGCTGCGATGGAAGTTCGTCGGGCATCTTCTTCAAGGTTTAGAGACGCGTACCTTTCGGAGGCCGCCATGCTGTCCTGCGCCACGCGGAGAAACCCAAGGGTGGAAGGATCGTTCGAAAGAGTTTCGATCTCCTCCTGCATGCGGTTGTGGTCGACCAGATAGGGTTCAAGATTGATAGGAACCTGCGCTTTGCCACAGCCAAGGAGACTTGCAAGAACCACGAACATTACCCAACCGCGCCTTCGCATTAGGGGCGACGATGTTTTTTCTGAACGGCTCACGATTCTTTTTTGCTCCGATCCGCAAAAGCACCTATGAGATCCATAGGCAAGGGGAAGATTAAAGTCCGAGTTTGCTCCGAGCTGATCTCGGAGAGGGTGGAAAGATACCGCAATTGGATGGCGGTGGGTTCTTTTCCGATGATGGCCGCAGCCGCAGCCAGTTTTTCGGAAGCTTGCAGCTCACCTTCGGCGTGGATGATCTTTGCCCGCCGCTCACGCTCGGATTCAGCCTGGCGAGCCAGGGCCCGCCGCATTTCGACCGGAAGATCGACATCTTTCACCTCAACCGCGCTGACTTTAACCCCCCAGGGGTCGGTCCGGGTATCGATGATGGTGGCCAACTGCTGATTGATGCTCTCGCGGTCGGATAACAGTTGGTCTAGCTCATGTTCACCGACGGTGGACCGCAGGGTGGTTTGGGCGATCTGGCTTGTGGCAAAGAGGAAGTCCTCAACCGAAACGATGGCGCCTTCCGGGTTCACCACTCGAAAATACAACACCGCGTTTACTTTGATAGAAACGTTGTCTTTCGTGATGACGTCTTGAGGCGGAACGTCCATGGCCACAACTCGCAAAGAAACTTTGACCATTTTGTCGATGAAGGGGATAAGAAAGAAGAGGCCCGGTCCCTTCACGCCTATGAATCGACCTAAACGGAAAACGACGCCACGCTCGTATTCGCGCAGTACGCGGACGGAGCTTGTGATCACCATAAAGAGAAAAACGCCTAGGACGCCTAAAATGATCTGCATGAGAACTCCAGGTCTATAAGGCTATGAACTCACCGGCTTAACGTGGAGGGTAAGCCGATCGACTGCCACAACTTCTACGGAAACTCCTACCGGGAGAGGATCGGAAGATTCCGAAACCGCCGTCCAATGCTCACCGGCGACAAAGATAGTGCCTTCAGGATCGAGGGTTTTGCGTACCTCGCCAACCAATCCGACTAAAGCTTCTTCTCCGGATACGACCCTTCGCTTTTGAGCTCGGAGCGCCATGAGGATGGCAAAGCCGAAGAAAACCAAAGAAAGTAAAACCGTGGGGAGAGCGACTTGCATAGAAACTCTCAAAAAGGGAGCCGGCGATTCGAAAAGCATGAGCGATCCGGCGAGGAGGGCTCCCGCGCCTCCGACCGTAAGCAATCCGTGGCTTGTGATCTGTGTTTCCAGAAAGAAAAGCACCAGGGCCACAATCATGAGCAGGAGGCCTGCGTAGCTAATGCTTAAGGTTTGAAGTCCAAGGAGTCCGAGGATGAGGCAAATAGATCCGGCCACTCCAGGGAAGATAGCGCCCGGATTGGAGAGTTCGAAAAACAATCCGTAGAAACCCAGCATGAGCAATAGATAGGAGATGGTGGGGTTGTTCAGGAGGCTGAGAATCTTGTAACGCTGAGTGAGGGTTTTGGTTTCGATCGTGGCCTGGGCCGTGGAAAGCGTTTTGAATTTACCCTCCGCCATTTTCACCTCTCGACCGTCCATTTTCGCCAGCAGCTCTTCCGGGGAGTTGGCGATGAAGTCGACCACGTTTTGTTCGACCGCTTCACTGGCAGGGAGGGACTCGGCAGAACGAACCGCGCTGGCCGCCCATTCTTCATTGCGATCGTGGGTACGGGCGAGGGAACGAATATAGGCCTCGGCGTCGTTAAACACCTTGCTCGCCATGGTGGAGTCCATTTCGCCACCGGCGCCGGCAACCGGTGAGGCCGCACCCAAATTGGTGCCTGGAGCCATGGCGGCAATGTGTGCGCTTAGCGCAATGAACGTTCCCGCCGAAGCCGCACGGGCCCCTTCGGGAGCGATATAGACCGCAACGGGGACATCGCTTGCGAGGATGCCCTTGATGATACTTCTCATGGAATCCATGAGGCCGCCGGGTGTGTCCAACTCAAAGACAAGCACCTCGGCTTGGGCCGTTTCGGCTTCCTTGATGGCGTCGAGCATGTAATCGGCGGAAATCGGGCCAATGATGTCGTCGACAACGAGCCAGTGAACAACCTGGGCGCGACTCGTGGATGGGGTGGCCAACCCGAGGAGCAAAGACAAAAGACCAAGTGCGATCGATAAACGTTTCATAAAAAGAAACCCCCGAGACGTGGATGTCTCAGGGGTTATTGTAACGCGGTTCGGGAGCCTTGTAACGCGGTTAGAACGCTCGGTCCCGGGCGGGAGCGCCTAGGCTTTTTCGACGAAGGTGTTGTCGCGCGTATCGATCTTGATCTTGTCGCCAACATTCAGATGTTGAGGGATCTTGACCGTGAGCCCGTTTTCCAGGAGCGCCGGCTTGGGCCCACCGGAGGCGGTGGCGCCTTTCATGGGAGGGTCGCACTCCGTGATTTCGAAGATCAAGGAAAGGGGTACCTCAATACCGACCACTTTGCCTTCCCAGTAGCTCGCATTGATCTTGAGCTCTTCTTGCATGTAGGCGGTGTTGTCACCCAGGACATCGTCGCCGAGGGTGATCATTTCGTAGGTTTCGTTGTTCATGAAGACGTAGTCATCGCCCTGCTTGTAAGAAAACTGAAGCTCAACCGTGTCCAACCGAGCCGGTTCAACCGACTCGGCCGAGCGGAATCGGTGATTGAAAATGGATCCTGTTTCAAGGCTTTGCAGGTCGGTTTGGACCACCGCCTGACCCTTGCCGGGAGTAACGTGTTGTTTGTTGACCACACGATGGGGCTTTCCGTTGTGGACAAGCACCATGCCTCGCTTCAATTGGTTTGCTGGAATCGCCATCTCTAATTTTCTCCTCTAGCCGCGTTCATTCAAGTCCCAAAGGGACCGCCAAAAATCCGAACAAGCGTATCACACTGATCCAGGCCCGCAAAAGAAAAGGGAAGGAGCCGTCCCGCCCCTTCCCTTTCGTGGTTTCCGCCGTTCTCTCGTTCTAGTCGTAGTACTCGTTGCCCAGGTGGGTGATGAGTTCTTCGCCCTTGAGGTGGCGCAAGGTGTTCTTCAACTTCATGAGCTGGATGAAGAGGTCGTGCTCAGGATAGAGCCCTTCCGCCGTCATGGGAGCTTTGAAGTAGAAGGACAACCACTCTTGCGTGTCGCGCATTCCGGAGCGCTTGGCCAAGTCCATGAATAGGGCGAGGTCGAGCACAATGGGGGCGGCAAGAATGGAGTCGCGGCAAAGGAAATCGACTTTGATCTGCATGGGATAGCCCAACCAGCCAAAGATGTCGATGTTGTCCCAGCCTTCTTTGTTGTCGCCGCGGGGCGGGTAATAGTTGATGCGAACCTTGTGGTACATGTTGTCGTAAAGGCTCGGGTAAAGCTCAGGCTGGAGAATGTGCTCCAAGGCGCCAAGCTTCGATTCTTCTTTGGTCTTAAAAGATTCCGGATCGTCCAGCACTTCACCATCGCGGTTACCCAAGATGTTGGTGGAGTACCAGCCGGAAACACCCAAGAGGCGAGCTTTAAAGGCCGGGGCAAGAACCGTCTTCATGAAGGTTTGACCGGTCTTGAAATCTTTACCCGCAATCGGAATCCGACGCTCGCGAGCCAGTTCGTGAATGGCAGGGAGATCAACCGTGAGGTTGGGAGCGCCATTGGCAAACGGAACGTCGCTCATGAGGCACGCATAGGCGTAGACCATGGAGGGCGAAATCTTTGGGGAGTTCGCTTTCATGGCTTCTTCGAAACCGCGAAGGGTCAGGTGTTCTTCGCCGGGCTCAAGGAAGATTTCGGTGGATCCACACCACACGGCAACCAAACGATCACAGCCGTTCTTCTCTTTGAACTGCTTGATGTCTTCCATCAACGCTTCGGCTTTTTCGTACCAGTTGGCACCGCCTTTGACGTTGGTTCCATCGAGCTTCTTCACATAGTGCTTGTCGAACACCGCCGGCATGGGCTTGATGCTCTGCAAGAAATCTTTGTGCTCGTTGAGCAGGTCTTTTTCGAGGACTCCCGCATTCATGGCTGCGGTGTACATGTCATCTTCGAAAATGTCCCAGCCGCCGAATACCAAATCATCGAGTTGGGCGAGGGAAACGAAATCGTTGATTTTGGGCACGCGATTGTCGGTGCGTTTGCCGAGGCGGATGGTTCCCATTTGAGTGACGCTACCGATGGGATCGGCTTTGCCCCGACGGATAGCTTCGACACCGGCTACGAAGGTGGTGGCCACCGCTCCCATGCCGGGAAGCAGGACGCCCAATTTGCCCTTTGCGGGTTGAATTTGAGAAGCGCTCATGGCTTTTCCTTTCCTAAGTCTGTGATTCGAGGGAGGCCGCAACCGGGCGATTCCCCGACGACGTGAGAGGCAGTATGGGGGAGTCGGTGAGATAAGAAAATTTTATTCTTTTGATAGAAGACATAAGTTAAACTTATGTAATGGATTTAGAACAACTCCGCACGGTCCTGGCTGCGGCCCAAGAGGGCAGTCTCACCGCGGCGGCTCGCAGCCGTAATCTCACCCAGCCCGCGATTAGCCTCCAGTTGAAGGCTCTTGAGCAAGAACTGGGCTGTCCGCTCTTTCATCGCCGAGGGAAAGGGGTGGTACTCACCCGAGCCGGAGAAACCTTCGCCGAGCACGCTCGGGAGGTGCTTCGGACCCTTAGCCGAGCCCGCTCGGAGGTGGCTGAAATCGTGGGGGTAACTCGTGGGGTTCTGCGGTTGGGGGTCACCGACGCCGCCGCAACCACCTTGTTTCCGCCGGCGTTTGGCCGCTTTCATGGAGCCTATCCTCAGGTCGAGGTGCGGGTCGAAATTCATGGCACCACCCGTTTGAGTGAGCTGCTGCGAAGCCGCGAACTCGATCTTGCCATTGGAACCCTTCCCGATCCCGTGGGGCCCCATGAGTCCATTCGAATCACGGAGCTTTACCGGGAACCTCTGGGGCTCGTTCTACCTGCCCTCGACACCAAGACACCCTTGCGGGCTCGGCTCGAGGAAGAACCTTTCATGGCTTATCCCCAAGGGTCGATTACGCGGGGGTTGATCGATGATGCACTAGAGAAATGGGGGTTCACGATCCGCCCGAGCATGGAGATCGGACGTCCAGACGCCATGATTGGGATGGTGGAAGCGGGTCTTGGCATCGCAGTGTTGCCCGAGAGCCTCTGTGCCCCGGCAGTGGAACGCGGACGAGTCGTTCGTCCCAATCCAAAACGCTACCGGGTGTTTCGGCGCTTGGGTTTGTTGGAGTATTTGCCGGAGCCTCTGGAACCTGCGGCTCGCGCTTTTGCAACCATGCTGAAGTCTTAGTTTGGGCTTAATTTTCTGGCTGCGAGCCAGGCGGTTCCCGTTCGCCAAAACCAAGTGAGGGCGGCGGCCCCGGCAGCGCCTCGCATGCCGAACTTGGGAACGAGCCAAAGTAAAAGTAGGGCGTCTACGACCAAGGAAGACAAGCTCAGGGGAACGTAGAGGCGAAGGAGTTTCTTCGACCCCAAGATTCCGACTTTGCTTGAGGGGATGGCGTAGAGCACCTGAAGCACTCCCACCAAACTCAACAATCCAACCACGAGGCGAAAGTCGCCTTCGTATTTGTCTCCGAAAAGAAACGGAATCGTCCAGGTTGAGGTGAGAGCCAACACCGATCCAATGAGAAGGCCACCAAGAGCCAACAGCAGAGTGAGTTTTTTAAGGGGCACCGGTTCGCGGTTCGCAAGCTTTGGATTCAAGACTTGGCCCACGGCTAAGGAAATAACCCCGTACCCGGTGAGGGCTAAGAAGCTCAAGGCAGAATAGGTGCCCAGAGCTTCAAAGTTGAGTAGCTTGGGGATAAAGAAAGCATCCAGGCGAAGAAGAAGCATCGCCGCCACAAACAGGCTGGCAAAAACACCGGCATCGGGAAGTAGGGGGCGGAGGGGGAGCGATTCCGTACCCTGGGGGTGGCGAAGCACACTGGCCACGGAAATTACGGCTTGCAGGAAGCCACTCAGCGCGATGGCGATGAACACCTGACGCACGTGAAGATCGAGACTCAGCGCAAGGCAAGCCCCAATCCCTACCAGCATACCCACACGCCACAAGGTGTAGAGCCCTTGCGCCAAAGCGAAGCGCCCGAAGATTTGAAGAATCGTGATGGGGAGGAGAGTAAATCCGATCGTGCTGGCGGCTAGAAACAAGAGCAAGGTTTCGAATTGAGGAAGGTCATAAATGAGATGAAAGACCCACGCACCTAAGCTGCACGCGATCAGGGATTGGAAGGCGAGTTTGGGAAGAACGCGTCCCCACTGGGCACCCGTCAACCTGGCCCGGGGGTAGTGACGCAAAATGGCATTGGGAAACCCAAGGAGGGATGCCGCGCCAAGGACATTGAGCGCATAGACCCACAATGTCACGTAGCCGAAGGACTCTTTAGATAGCGATCGCCCGAGAATGAGCATGGCGAGTAGATAGCAGCCTAGGGTACCGATGGTGACAAGAGTCACCGAACCCATGCTCAGGAGAAAGGAAAACCTTCCCATGCTTAGGCGCGAACGGCCCGGGCAAGGATCCAGGTGTCGCTGACGCGTTGCGACTTGTAACTGATCCGATCAATCGTACCGAGGAACGAAAGCAAAGGCGCGATGGGAGCGCGTCGTAGAATCTCTCGAGAAAAGCGGGTGGGTCCCACGAAATGTTCTTGGAGATCGAGTCCGGCCCCGCGAATCAGGTTTCCGAGCTTCTCTTCGTCGAAGGTGTGGAGATGGCCGTTGACCTCGAACTTCTTTCCGGTTTCGGGGTCGGTCTCAAACTTTAGCGTTTCCTTGTAGGGCACCGTAATGACTAGGGTTCCCTTTGGGCGGAGCACCCGAGCCAAATTGGCGAGAGCTTTTTCTATTTCAGGTACGTGCTCGATCACTTCAGCCGCAATCACGACGTCGAAGGAGTCGTCCTTGAAGGGGAGCGAAGTGATGGAGGCGGCGGCTCGCCCGGCAAGATTGTGCTCGGGTACTTTGCTGAGCCAGGCAATGGCGAGATCGACTGCGGTAACACGATGCTTGTTCTCGGCCAAAAGTTGTGTCAGCCAGCCCTCACCGGGTCCGACTTCCAAGACATCAGAAGGCGTTTTGCCCACACGCTCGGCGATGACTCGATTGCGGTACTCAATACCGCGCACGATATAAGGATGAAGTTCTCGGTTCGAGAGCTCGTTATAGAAGTCTTTGTGGGTAGTGTCAATTCGAGTCATGGCCGAGAAGGGTACCGCAAAGGGACGTGCATTTCACCCTGAAGGGCTTATAGTCTAATGCAGACTGAAGGAGATTTCTAATGCACGTGGAAGTTCGACTCTTCGCCGGACTGCGAGAGACCTTGAACAAAGAGAGCCTTTCCCTTGAAGTGCCCGACGGAAGTACGGAGGGAACGCTGCGAAAGGCCTTGGAAGAGACCTTTCCGGAGCTAGCCCCCTGGCTTGGAGTTTGCCGCATGGCCCAAGGGGTTGAGTTTCTTCAAACCGATTCGCCTATTGAAGCGGGCGAACCCATTGCCCTCATCCCTCCTGTGAGTGGGGGTTCCCCGGAACCGAGCGTACGGCTGACCCTCGACGCGCTCGACCCGCGAAAGATTGAAGCTGAAGTGTCGCGGGATCGAAACGGGGCCATTTGCACTTTTCAGGGTACGGTGCGAAGTCCCAACGCGGGTCGCGATGTTCAGTATCTCGATTATGAAGCGCATGAACCCATGGCTCTCGCTCAAATGCAAAAGATCGTCGACGAAACCGAAGCGAAGTGGAAGGGGAGTTTAGTTCGCCTGGTTCACCGTCTGGGACGCGTAGATCCGGGCGTTCCTAGTGTCGTCATTGTGGTGAGCTGCCCTCACCGCGCTGCGTCTTTTGAAGCTTGCCGATACGTCATTGAGCGACTCAAAGAAGACGTTCCCATTTGGAAGAAGGAAGTCTTTAGCGATGGGAGTTCTTGGGTTGGTTTAGCCAAGTCGAGCGGGGTTGGGAACGATCCCCTCCCGCCACAAAGTTAAGCCGGATTAGAGCACGAGGCTAAAGCCGAACTAGAACTAGGTTGAAACTAGAAGTCAGCTAGAACGCCAAGCCGATGAGTATCTCCGAGAAGCTCCGGACCGAGGCGGAAGGAATAGTCGAAGCCGACACGCCCGAAGTGAACCCCAGCCCCAAACGTCGGTTTGTTGATGTCTTCAAGCCCCCCGCGGATCACGCGATAGCCTCCCCGCAAGGCAAGTCGATCCGGGAAAGCCCACCACTCACCGCCAACCGCAAAACGATAGGGGCTAGCTTCATCTTCGCGGAATTCGATGTCAGCCGTGGTCAGCAAACCAAAGTTCCACTGCCGGGACCAGCCCACGGTTGCGGTTTGGGGCAGGCGTTCCGTGCTGTCGAATTTCCAAAAGATACGACTCACAAGATGCGGGGCTGAAACGGCAATCCGTTCGCGGTCGGATAGGGACCAGGCAAGTCCCAAGCCAAGGTCGTAACCGTTCGCAAAAACGTTATCCAAATCCGAATTAACGAACAGGGCCCGCAGAGACATTCCAAAGGCGAGGCGATCCCCATAGCCCCAAGCGGCACCACCGCCTAAGGCGATCTCGGAATAGCTGTCTTCGTCTAGATCAAGAAACAAAGACTGAATGCCGACACTGTAGGCGGGTCCGGTTCGGCGATCGGCGCGCACGACAACGCGGTCGTTCCTGAAGCGAGGTTCTTCGATCACGCTCTTCCACCCCAGGATGACTTGGGTTCGTTGAGCGAGGCCAAGCCCGTAGAGCGAGGCGTAGCTAGCTTCAAAGCTTCGATGATCTTGGAAGTAAAGCGTGGCTGGGTTCCAGTACATGGCACTGGGTTGCCCGCCCAGAGCGCTAAAGGCCCCGCCCATGGCGGAAGCCCGTACGCCGGGATCGTTGAAGGAGAAGGCAGAACTTCGGGTATCGGCCTGGGCGACCTTCGAAGTTGCAAAAACCAAAAGGAAGATCAGAGCTAGCTTGCGCATGTTATTGATCCTCCGCGGTAACGGGTGTTCGGCTAAACACAAACGCCGAGCGGGTCCGCACCACCTCGCCGGAGTTGAGGAAAGCCTCGACCACCGCAATATAGGGACCGCTGGAAAGAAGCTGCCCGCGGTCATCGCGCCCGTCCCAGGGAATGTTCACGAGATCCCCGGCACCGCCCTCAATGCGCTGCAACAACATGCCTTCGAGGTTGAAGATGTGAATCAGAAGCCGATTTGCGGGTTCAAGGAGTCCGATGAAGAACTCACTGCCCGGACCAAATCGTTTCGGAATGTCGGTGAATGCACTTTGCACAAAGAAAACTTCTACCGGCACCGAAGGGGTGGTCCGGTTTCCTGCCGCATCGATCGCGACAACCTGAATTCGGTTCTCGCCCTCGTTCAGGGTTACTAGGTCACTGAAGCGATCACCTACGACATCGAAGGTGTCGACCGCCGTTCCAAAAAAGCGGACTTCCACGAGAGAGGCCCCAGGGGCATCTCCGCTC
>JABDJR010000696.1 GCA_013003415.1 Candidatus Eiseniibacteriota bacterium
GTGTTCCCCTTGCCGTCGTTCGCGGCGAAAGCGATTTGGGAACCGTCCTCGGAAAAGGAATAGGCACCTTCGTTAGAAGCTTCAATATTGTCCGCCAAAACCCTTTGATCGCCAGTTTCCATGGAGATGGCCACAAGGCGGCTCTTTGGCGCTGCGCTCCCAGGGCTGTCCAGAGGCCGCTCCACGTAAGCAACCCATTTACCGTCATCGGAAAGGCGCGGGGCGGAACGCCGCGAGTCGCCCTCGGTTAAGGGGCGGGATTCTCCGGTTTCGATGTCGTAGAAGAAAACCTGCGTGAAGCTATTTTTGCGAAGGAAGATAATTTCCTCGTCGTTTGGACTCCAGCTTGGGCTCGTATCTTCCTCGGGGCCATGGGTCAGAGCAATGCTTCTGAAGTTTTCCCGGTCATAAAGAAACAGGTCGCGACTACCCGATGCGAAGGACGTATAGATCATGTACTTGCGATTGTTTGACCAGGTCGGCTCACTCAGTCTTCCCGCGCCTAAGGGAAGAATCTCCATAGTGCCGTCTTTGCGGTTAAACACGCGAATGTCGCTGACTTTGGCACCGTAATCGGGAAGACTGGCAACCGTGACGTCGTCGGGGCCCGGGCCATAGTTGGCGCTAACCTCCCAACGAGGAGTTTCAGCAATGTAAACAAGTTCGCCGGTTTCAAAATCAACCGCGCCGCAGTCGCGATTGTCGCCATTGAACTTTGTATAAAGGCCCTCTGTACCATCCGGACTAATATCCATCAGGTAGGCTAGCGGCGTAGCGTTTACGTCTTCCAACACTTCGCCTTCCATGTTCACGAGTTTGAGTTCCCCCATAGGAATGGTGACAACATAAAAACGGTCGCCGGCGGGATGCCATCGCGCAAAAATCGCATTCGATTCAAAATTGGGAAGGAGCCTTGGCTCTTCTGGAGATGCCGCATCCATGGCATTCGCATCCATGAAATAAATGGAAAAGTCACCACCCTCACGCTTGGTAAACGCGATGGTGTCTCCATCAGGAGAAACGCGAGGATTGTTGTGGAATGAAGAAGTAGCGGTTAAACGAGTCTCGCGCGAACCGGCATCGGCTTCATTGCGCTCGGCACAGCCCGTGAGAATGCCAAAAACAGAAAGAGCTGCGATGGCAAGAATCGCAGCTCTGTTCCAGACCACTTTTGTTTGGGCAGACACGCTATCCTGAAGGGGATATGCTCGCGCGTCTTTTGGGGATGGAAAATTGTTTTTGTTGACCGGGTTCATAGCACATCACCCATCGAGCTCCAGCAGTAGCAGTAGTCCAAAAAAATACGCCTTCCTAACCCCGACGGATCCCCCTCAAGCTCTACTTATAATCACGTCGGGGTTAGGGAAGGCTCACGACCCCCAAGCTGTTCCTCTAGACTTAGGGGTCAGATCTGACCGTCTCTATCGCAACCCTTGTGCCACTCCGCGATAATTCTCACAACCTATGAATTCACATAGCCTTACGGTGACAACCGGTTTGAATGAAGTCGAGGTTTTGATCTTTCATTCGTCACGATTTGTGACACAGATCGCTCGTCACAACCTAAACCAATAGAATCAAATCACTTAGCGTCAAAACCAGGAATGCGACGATTGTCATTTTTTATGACTTGCGTCACTTCCACTGAGATTCGCGGATAAGGCCGTGTTTTCTCAACTTGTTGTGGAAGTTGGTCCTGGAGATCGCCAAGCGGTCGGCCGCTTCAGAAACCACACCCTTGGAATCTTCAAGCGCCTTCATGAGCAGGTCGCGCTCTAAAACATGAAGGCTTTCTTTCAAGCCACCCTGCAACACAACTGGAGTAGAAGCTGAACTCGTTTCCGCAAAGGGAAGGTCATCCACAGTCACCGGACCGCCCTCAGGAATCAGCAACAACCCGCGCTCAATGACATTGCGAAGTTCACGCACATTTCCCGGCCAACCGTAGGCCAACAAAGCTTCTTCCGCCTCACTGGTAAAACCTGAAACTCGACGGTGTGTTTCGGTGGACAGCTCATCTAAGAATTTGCGAGCCAGAGGCAAGATTTCTTCTCTTCGCTCTCGAAGGGGCGGCACGGTCAAGGTGATGACATTCAACCGATAGTAAAGGTCTTCGCGAAACGTTTTGTCGGCAATAGCGACCTGCAAGTTTTGATTGGTGGCCGCAATGACGCGCACATCCACCGCAACATCATGGTTCGAACCAATGGGACGCACGGTTCGTTGTTCCAGCACGGTTAACAGTTTAACCTGAGCATCAAGTGGTAGCTCTCCCACCTCATCGAGGAAAATGGTGCCCCCATGAGCCTCCACAAAAAGACCCTGGCGATCGCGGTCCGCCCCCGTAAAAGACCCCTTCTTGTGCCCGAAAAGCTCACTTTCGATGAGGTTGGCCGGAACCGCTCCGCAGTTGATTTCGACGAAAGGACCCCCTTTTCGACGGCTAACGCGGTGTACGATCCGTGCCACGAGGCTCTTCCCTGTACCGCTTTCGCCCAACAAAAGCACCGTGGCATCGGTGGCTCCGGTGCCCTCCACCTGACGGGCAAGGTGTCTCATCTTCGGGCTTCTACTTTTGATCCAGCTTAAGTCCGGGGCAGTCCCACCTTTTACGCGCTCCAAGTGTTGCAGCCGCCGCCCTAAGCTTTGGGCCTTGTTCCTAAGCGCCTGCACCAAGTTCGCGTTCTTCAAGAACAAGGACGCCTGAGCGGCAAGCGTTTCCAACATCTTTAGATCACGAGAGTCAAAAGGAGAGCCCACTTCCTTTCGCCCCAGACAAATCCACCCCAACAGTTCGCCCTGATATTGAAAAGGGGCTGCCATGAAGGCACGGGGTAAACTTTCGGGAACGGAGGGGAGCGCCTTCTTTTTCGCAAACGCTTTGTGAAGGTCATCGGTCAGAAACGAACTGTGCTTCTTTTTCGAAGCCGCTGTAGAACCCGTATCCCCAGAAAGAAAGGAAGCCGTAATCGCCGCGGCCAGATCCTGATCGACTCCATCCAAAGATGTAATCTCCAGCCCTTCGCGCATGCGAACCACCCAACCTAAATCGGAGGAGATAAGAGACTGGGTTTCTTGCCGGAGATAGGCGTCGATATCCTCGAGTTCCTCGGGGTTTGCCAGAACTCGGGAGAGGGAGTGAATGAAATCGAGCTCTTCAAAGGCGCCAATCAGACGCTCGGTGACGTTCTCGAGTCGACTTTCTGGGGTTTTCTTGGTCATGGATGGTGTCCTAGGCCGATAAGTGACACAAATTATGACACATTGCTTCCGACGTTGGAGCGGGGAATCCAGAGAAAGAGACCGAATTATCAGGGCAAGCCCGGATTTTCAGGCTTGGAGGGTTATTCGGTGGGAGCCGTGCCTTCGTAAAAACGAACCACCATCACCGTAATATTGTCGAGACCACCCGCCTCGCGGGCCATTGAGACCAGGTTTCCGCAAGCGTATTCGATGGAATCAGCCTGCAACACCTCGGCGATGGCATCGTCGCCCACCATGCCGGTCAGTCCGTCGGAGCACAAAATAAGGGTTTGAGCCGCCTGAGGGACAATGGGATTCGGATTGAGATCGACATGGACCTCTTCACTGATTCCCAAACATCGGGTGAGGATATTATGGGCTTCCTTGGGAATCGCTCGGTTGCCGCCCTTCTTCTCTAGCTCTGTGGCCAACGTGTGATCCAACGTCAGCTGCTTAAGTTTCGACCCATTAAGCATATAGGCCCGACTGTCGCCCACGTGAGCCAGGCTGACCTCTTTATTCAGCACAATCAGAGCGGTACAGGTGGTGCCCATACCCTTTTGTTGGGTATTTGCGGCAGCGCGTTCAAAAATGACTTTGTTGGCTTCTTGAATGCCCTCATTCAACAGTTCGCGGGACGAACCGTCACTGAAGGACAACAGAAAGTGGTTGGAAAGAGTTTCCAGAGCCAGTTGACTGGCCACTTCGCCGGCGGCGGCGCCGCCCATACCGTCAGCAACAACAAGGAGATACCCCCGGTCAGGGCCGCCCCAGTAAACCCCCGCCGAGTCTTCATTGTTGTCTCGGACGCAGCCAACATCGCTATCCCAAACGACTTCCGCGTACCAGCCCTTCCCCAACTCTAATGTCTTACTTTCCAATCCTGTCTCCCTTGAGCTTTGGATGTCAATTTGAAGATTGCGGCACCCGGTTCTTGGCCTGGATGCATGGCGTTGGTTACAATATACGGTTCTTACAGGTATGCCTAAAGAAAAGCGAGGTGCCTTAGGTGGCGGAAATGAATCCCGTGAATCGGGACCTTACCCCGGAAGAGTTAGCACGTCAAAGAAGAGCTGAACTGGAGCGTCTTGAATCCAAAGAATGGATCGAGTCTCTGGACTATGTCATCGAAGAGGGAGGCCCAGAGCGGGTCAAACGCCTGCTTCGTCAGCTGCAACATCGAGCCTCCGAGCGCGGAATCCATCTCCCGTACTCGGCCAACACACCTTACACCAACACTGTGCCGCGTCACAGCGAAGCCCAATATCCCGGCAACCGTGAAATCGAACGTCGGATCAAGAGTATTGTCCGCTGGAACGCCATGGCCATGGTGGTTCGCGCCAACCGTGAGCAGAGCGGTATCGGTGGACACATTTCGACCTACGCGTCGGCTGCAACCTTGTTAGAAGTCGGTTTCAACCACTTCTTCAAAGGAAAAGACCACCCCGAAGGTGGCGACCAGATTTACTTCCAGGGGCATTCCTCCCCCGGAATCTACGGACGCGCCTTCTTAGAAGGTCGCATCAGCGAAAAGCAGCTCACGAACTTCCGGCAAGAGTTGTATGACGAGCCCGGACTGTCTTCTTATCCGCACCCGTGGCTTATGCCCGACTTTTGGGAATTCCCAACCGTCTCCATGGGGCTTGGTCCCCTCATGGCTATCTACCAGGCACGGTTCAACCGCTACCTGGAAGACCGCGGGCTTGTAGAAAAGACAGGAAACGTTTGGGCGTTCCTGGGCGACGGAGAAACGGACGAGCCGGAATCTCTGGGAGCCATTTCTCTCGCCGCGCGCGAAAAGCTAGACAACCTGCACTTTGTCATCAACTGCAACCTGCAGCGTCTCGACGGTCCGGTTCGTGGTAACTACAAGATCATTCAAGAGCTCGAAGCGGTATTCCGCGGTGCGGGCTGGAACGTGATTAAAGTGGTTTGGGGCAGCGCCTGGGATCCTCTCCTTGAGAAGGATCGCGAAGGCCTCCTCGCCGAGCGCATGGAGCTTGCGGTCGACGGCGACTATCAAAAGTATGTGGTTGAAGACGGTGGCTACGTCCGCGAGCACTTCTTTGGAGCCAATCCCGAACTTAAGAAGATGGTCGAGCACCTTTCCGACGACCAGCTCAAAAAAATGCGCCGCGGTGGCCACGACCCGCAAAAAGTTTTTGCTGCTTATCAAGCCGCCATGGACTGTAAAGATCGCCCCACCGTGATCCTCGCCAAAACGGTGAAAGGATACGGACTCGGCGAAGCGGGTGAAGGCAAGAACATCACCCATCAGCAAAAGAAACTGAACGAAGATGAGCTTCGAGAATTCCGGTCCCGATTCGGAATCCCCATTTCCGATGAAGAAGTGGGTGAAGCTCCCTTCTACCGCCCGGCCGACGACTCGATCGAGCTTCAGTACATGCGCGAACAGCGCGAAAAGCTTGGCGGGCCGGTTCCGGAACGACGGGGTGCCATTGCCCCCATCAAGGAACCTCCGGCGGAGTTATTTAGCGAGTTTGATGAAGGCTCCGGAGGACGGGACGCTTCAACCACCATGGTGTTTGTTCGTTTGTTGGCCAAGCTCCTTCGCAACAAAGAGCTTGGTCCGTTGATCGTACCGATCGTTCCCGATGAGGCCCGAACCTTTGGTATGGAGGCACTCTTCCGCCAAGTTGGTATTTACTCGCACGTGGGGCAGAAGTACGAACCGGTCGACCGCGAAACCTTGCTTTATTACAAAGAGGCTATCGACGGACAGATCCTGGAAGAGGGCATCACCGAAGCCGGCTCCATGTCGTCTTTCATTGCCGCCGGAACCGCCTACGCGACCCACAACATCAACATGATTCCGTTCTTCATTTACTACTCGATGTTCGGACTCCAACGGGTTGGCGATTTGATTTGGGCCGCGGGCGATATGCGTTGCAAGGGTTTCCTCCTCGGAGCTACCTCAGGACGTACCACGCTTGCCGGGGAAGGTTTGCAGCATCAAGACGGTCACAGTCACTTGCTTGCGTACCCGCACCCCACACTTAAAGCCTACGACCCGGCTTTCGCTTATGAGCTTGCCGTTATTATTCAAGACGGAATCAAGCGCATGTATGTGGATCAGGAAGACTGTTTCTACTACCTAACAGTTGGAAACGAACCTTACGATATGCCCGCCATGCCAGAAGGCTCGCGCGAAGGCATTCTTAAGGGACTTTACAAGTTCCGATCCACCCCAGCGAAAAAGGAGCAGATGAAAATCCAGCTCTTGGGTAGCGGCGCCATCTTGAACGAGGTGCTCAAGGCTCAAGAAGTCTTGCGAGACGACTTTGACCTGGGCTCCGACGTTTGGAGCGTGACCAGTTACAAGGAACTGTTCACCGATGCTCTAGAAACCGCTCGTTACAACCGATTGCACCCCGAGAAAGACCGCAAGCAACCCTTCATCCGTGATTGCCTGGGTGAAGAGGGCGTTGCGGTCGCGGCTTCGGACTACACCGCGGCCCTTCCCATCTCGGTGGCTCGTTGGGCTCCGCGCCACTTCGTAACCTTGGGCACCGACGGCTTCGGACGAAGCGCCGGTCGCACCGAGCTGCGAGACTTTTTCGAGGTCGACCACCGTTACATCGTGTTGGCGGCCTTGGGTGCACTCCACAAAGAAAAACTTATTGATAGCGATGTCGTGACCGACTACATCAAGAAGGCCGGCATCAATCGAGACAAGGCTAACCCCCTCATCTCGTAAGAAAGGGATATTTGTAGATGGCGAACGAAATCGTTCTCCCCGAACTTGGAGAGGGTATCGATCAGGCCAAAGTGTTGGCCGTGTTGGTATCTCCCGGGGACAAGGTCCGTAAGGACCAAACCATTATTGAAGTAGAAACTGAAAAGGCTACGGCTGAGGTACCTTCCGATTTCGAAGGAACGGTTTCCGCCGTTCATGTGAAAGAGGGTCAGGACATTTCGGTGGGCCAGGCTATTCTTTCACTTGAAGCCGGCGGCAGCACGGCAGCCGCCCCTGCGCCAAAAGCGGAACCGGTTGAAGTGGTTGAAATGAGCCCTGCGGCCGAGGTGGTCGATGCACCGCCTCCCCCGCCTCCCGCACCTGCTCCACGCCCGGAGCCCGCGGCATCGGCTACGGCAACCGCAACCGCACCGCCCAAGGTTGTTCCAATCGAGGAATCTTATGTGCCGGCCCCGCCTTCCCCCGGGAAGTCGGTTGCCGCATCCCCTTCCGTGCGCAGACTCGCGCGCGAATTGGGCGTCGACATTGCCGAAGTTCCCGGAACCAGTGAGGGCGGTCGTGTTTCCAACGAAGATGTGAAAAGCTACGCGCGGCATCTCATCAGCCGCAGGGGTGCTCCTCGCGAGGTTCAGGCCCCGGTGGCATCACCCGCTGCACGTCCCCAACCTCAGCTTCCGGACTTCACTCAATGGGGAGACGTTGAACGCGAACCCATGAGTGCCATCCGTCGCGCCACCGCCGACCACATGGTGAACGCGTGGTCCACCGCACCTCAGGTGACCCAGTTCGATTCGGCCGACATTACCGAGCTCGAAGTTTTCCGCAAACGCTACGGAAACCGCGTGCAAGCCACGGGCGGTAAGCTCACCGTAACCGCTATGGCGGTGAAGATTGTGGCGGGGGCTCTCAAGAAGTTCCCTCAATTCAACTCCAGCCTCGATGCCGAAGCACAGGAACTTGTGCTGAAGCAGTACGTTCACGTTGGGGTTGCCGTGGATACAGAGAATGGCCTCATGGTCCCGGTGATTCGCGATGCTGACAAGAAAAACATCATTCAGATTGCCGAAGACCTTCAAGACCTGGCTGAAAAAGCTCGTGCCCGCAAGATCTCGCTCGACGCGCTTCGCGGCGGCACCTTCAGTGTCTCGAACCTTGGGGGCTTGGGCACCACCTACTTCTCTCCCATCGTGAACTGGCCCGAAGTTGCCATTTTGGGAATGGGTCGGGCTTCGGTGCAAGCCGTTCACCAAGACGGTGAGTTCGTTCCGCGGAAAATCTTGCCCATGGCCTTGACCTACGACCACCGGGTCATCGACGGTGCCGACGCCGCTCGCTTCTTGCGATGGATTGCCGAGGCCTTAGAAAACCCCATGCTTCTGGCACTTGAAGGCTAACCTCAATGAGTGAACTCAAAACGGATCTTCTGGTCCTGGGCGGTGGCCCAGGAGGTTATGCAGCTGCGTTCTTAGCCGGCGACATGGGCATGGACGTCACTTTAGTCGATGTTGAAGCCAATCCCGGGGGCGTTTGCCTCTATCGGGGGTGCATTCCATCGAAGGCTTTACTCCATCTTGCCAAGCTTGTTCATGAAACAGAGATGGCATCGAACTGGGGGCTGACGTTTGCTCCCCCTCAAATCGATCTTGATCGCATGCGCACATGGAAGAACGAGGTTGTCGAGAAACTCACCGGCGGCTTGGGGCAACTCAGCAGCCGGCGGAAAGTTAAATACATCCGCGGGCGCGGCACGTTTAAAAGCTCAGGCCAGCTAGAAATTGCCACCGCCGACGGTCCGCAAACGCTTAACTTCGCTCATGCCATTGTGGCTACCGGTTCGCACCCCACCACACTTCCCTTTGTGCCCCACGAATCCGAGCGCGTTCTCGATTCCACGTCGGCTCTCGATCTAAAAGACATTCCCGAGCGCCTCTTGGTGATCGGTGGTGGCTACATCGGATTGGAACTTGGAAGTGTCTACGCCGCTTTGGGCTCCAAGGTGACGGTGGTCGAAATGGAAGACACGCTTCTTCCCGGGGCCGACGCCGATCTGGTTCGCCCCCTCGCCAAGCGTATGGATGCGATCATGCACGATGTTTGGCTGAAGACTCGCGTAACTTCCGTCACCGATACGGGACGCGATCTCAAAGTCACCTTTGAAGGCGGGTCCACCGACGAAGCCTTCTTTGACCGAGCCTTGGTTTCCATTGGCCGCCGCCCTAACTCCAAGGGGTTGGGCCTCGAAGCGACCAAAGCGGTGGTCAACCAACACGGATTTATCGAAGTCGACAACCAACTCCGCACTGCCGATCCTCGAATCTTTGCCATTGGCGATGTGGTGGGGCAACCCATGCTCGCCCACAAAGCTTCCCACGAAGGCCGCACTGCGGTTGAAGTCATTGCCGGGCACAAGGTCGCCTTTGAACCGGCAGGTATTCCCGCGGTGGTGTTTACCGATCCCGAAGTGGCTTGGGCAGGCCTCACGGAAAACGAAGCCAAGGCCCAGGGCATTCAGGTTGAGGTTGCGAAGTTTCCTTGGGCGGCCTCAGGACGCGCCCTCACGGTGGGAGCTACCGACGGCATCACCAAGTTGATCATCGACCCCGAAACAGAACGCATTCTAGGGGTCGGAATCTGTGGAGCCGGGGCGGGCGAGCTGATCGCCGAGGGTATGCTAGCCATCGAAATGGGAGCTACGGCGGAAGATCTGAAGCTTACGATCCACGCTCACCCCACGCTTTCCGAAACCGTGATGGAGTCTGCAGAGGTCTTCTTCGGCCAGAGCACGCACGTCTATCGCCCGAAACGGAAGTAAGGCTCACTAGCGAGGCCTACTCTACGAGCTCGTGAGAGCCTAGGATGCCGTTCGTTAAAACTCCGGTCTTAGCCGGAGCGGACTAAACGGACCAAACTTGGCCCGTTTTCTCCTCGGAGAGCGTCCAGAGCTTGGAAGCAACCTCGCTATCTTTGGCAAAGGGCTCAAGCTCACATTCGCCAACGGGGCCAACCCAGTTCATTCGGCCCGTAGGTCCATAATAAGCTGCTTGGTCTAGATCTTCCTCGGTGGCGCACATCACTTCTGGATAGGCACCTTTTTCAGCCGATTGAACCATCGGTGATAAGGACATGAGATAGAACGTGATTCGCGACATGAATGTCGCTTTGTCATTGATGAGTGACGTTTTGGAAGCGCCCGGGTGACAAACGTAGACCTTTACATTCTTGTTGGCTGCCTTGATACGGTTTTGCAGTTCGTACCCGATCATGATTTGAGCCAACTTACTGTGGCAGTAAGTCTTGTTTGGGTGATAGTTCTTGTCCCAGTTCATGTCGTCAAACTGAATGGTTTGGAGGCCCATCTTGTAGCCTTCACTGCCAACCACAACAATCCGCCCGTTTGACTGGTCAATTCGTTCGAAGAGCGACGACAGCAAAAGGAAATGACCGTAGTGATTAACCCCAAGCTGGCTTTCAAAACCGTCTACGGTTAGCTCTTGCTTGCTTACCTGTGCAATCGCAGCATTACAGATCAGGGCGTCGATCGTAGGAACCTTCTCCAGTACCTCTGTCGCAGCTTCGCGAACCGAAGCCAACTCACCAAGATCCAGGCGAATAAAAGAGACCTCAGCTTCCTCACCAAACTCTTGTTTAAGAGCTTGCATGGCATTCGCCGACTTCTGGGGATTGCGGTTCAACATCACCACTTTTGCCCCTTTGGCGAGGAGGATGCGGGTGGCTTCGAACCCGGCACCGGCATTAGCC
>JABDJR010000704.1 GCA_013003415.1 Candidatus Eiseniibacteriota bacterium
GTTTCCCCACTTGCGATTTGAGGCAAAAACTTTTTCTTTTGTTCTTCGGTGCCCCCGACTAGGACCGGGAAAGAACCCAAGGCGTTGACGGCGTACATGACGCCCACACCACCGCAAGCCCGGGAAAGCTGTTCGACGCAAAGGCAGAGGTTGAGGACACCACCGCCGGCACCACCATACTCCTTAGGAATCCAGACGCTTAGAAGGCCGGCTTTGGCGATCGCATCTTTGATTTCCCAGGGATAGGTTTGCTCAACATCGTATTTGGAGGCTAAAGGTCGAACGACTTCTTCGGCGACAGTGCGGGCCGTTTCTTGCCAATGAAGGTTCTCTTCGGTAAGTAGACCGGAGCGGTCCGGAGCGCTAATGGTAGACATAATGACTCCCACATAAAGACGAAAAATCCCCCCGCATTCCGGGAGGAGAAGCCCTCGTAAATCCTTGAAATAGCAGAATACCACAGGCACAAAGGCCCCCCAAGGGGATGAGACCGGAGAAATCTGAAGGGGCATTCATTTTTTTGTATCTGGCCGGGATGGGTATCGTCTCATGGTTTGGGGGTAGGAATTCCGATCCCCCAGCAACCCCGCTGGCGGGGGGGGGTCGGATTCCCGACGACGCCCGACTTTTTCCCCCCGCTCGCGCTTAACCTCTGCCAAAAACACCCCTATTTTTGGCCCGGAATTGGGCTCTCTCCCTCAGTCCAGACTCCATAAAACCCGCACTGATTAAGGCTTCTCGGGATCCACCGATAACCACCTTAATGAGAAACTCAAAACAACCCTCCGTATTCGGTCTTCGCTTATTCACAGGTCCCCAAATCACCGATCGACTTCGACTCTCCCTAGCCAAACGCCTTCGGAAAGAAGATCTCTCCGAGGAAGCTCAGGCTATGGTGCTCATGGCGATCGAGGAGGTTGTGGGCAACATCACGGAAAATGGCTATGGCGGCAAGCAGGGCCAGCCCATTTCCCTCTGGTTTCGACGCCTGCCCGACAAACGGCTAGAACTCAGCCTGTGGGATCGAGCCGAAGGCATGCCCAGTTACTTTGTCACGCCGGAAAAAAACGATGCCCTGGTCCTGTACCCCCAGAGGCCACTCGCCGAAATGCTTACGGCCGAGCTGGACCATCGGGTTCGGGCCGGAGGTGGCAACGTAGTGACCATGCTATTCGACCCCGGGCAACTCGAGCGTTGTGTCGATGGGCATCTGCGCGAGGCAGCTTAGCGCGACCTAGCTAGTCTTGGTTTTTGAGTTTGGGATCGAGGGCGTCGCGCAAGCCATCGCCTAGAAAATTCAATGCGAAGAGCGTGAGCCCCAAAGCCAAACCCGGAAACAAAATCAGCCACCACGCTGTCCGTAGGGCGGTGATCGTCTTTGCGCCGTCGGCAGCCAGAAGTCCCCAAGAAGAATTGGGCGGTTGCACACCCAACCCAAGAAACGAGAGGAAGGCTTCTTCCAACATCACCGCAGGCACGGTGAGCGTGGCGTACACGATGATCGGACCCAACATGTTGGGGATGAGATGTCGAAAGATGATGCGTCGATTAGAAACGCCGAGTGCCACTGCAGCCTGAACAAATTCTTGGGCTCTGAGTTGAATCATCTGTCCGCGTACGATGCGGCTCATAGTGAGCCATTGCACGGCCCCTAAGGCTAGGAACAAAAGAAGCAGATTCCGACCCAGGAACGCCACCAGCAAAATAACGAAGAACATGAAGGGCAAGCTGTAGAGCATGTCCACCACACGCATCATCGCGTTGTCGACATTCCCGCCTTTGAAGCCGGCCACGGAACCCCAAGTCACCCCGATGAGCAAGCTCACCAGAGTGGCAACCATCCCCACCGCCAAAGACAAACGCCCCCCCATCAAGACGCGAGTGAGCATATCTCGGCCTGCGAGATCGGTTCCAAAGGGATGATCCCAGCTTGGGGGCTCAAGCTGACGCTCTAAATCCTGCACTTCCTGGCTGTAGGGGGTTAGGAAAGGCCCCACCAGGCTGGCCACGACCACGATGATGAGAATGGCCCCGCCCACGATAGCTTGGCGGCTCTTCTTGAGACGCTTCCAAGCATCGGACCAGAAACTACTTCCGCCCACCAACTGCTCTTGAAGTAAATCGGTTTCTTGGGGTGCCGCGCTCATGATAGCTCCACTCGCGGATCGATCACTGCATATAGAACGTCGACGATCAGATTGAGAGTGATAAGTAACCCACTGTAGAGAAGCACGGTACCCATCGCCATGGTGTAGTCACGATTGAGGGCCGAGTTCACAAAGAAAGTTCCCAGCCCGGGGATGTTGAAGATTTTCTCCACCACAACCGAACCCACCAAGATACTGGCCGTAGCGGGCCCGAGATAACTCAACACAGGGAGAATGGCCAAGCGCAAGGCGTGTTTCCCAATAACGACCCGCTCACGCAATCCCTTAGCCCGAGCGGTTCGGATGTAATCCTGCTTTACAACCTCCAGCATCCCGGCTCGAGCCAGGCGGGCTACGTAAGCCGCGCGAATCGCCCCCAAGGTTATTGCGGGCAAAAGAACCTGACCAAGAGTTCCCCAACCCCCGGCCGGCAGCCATCCAAACCCAAAGCTCACTAAGATAATGAGCAGGGGCCCCAACACGAAGTTCGGGATGCAAATCCCCAAAAGGGCCACGCCCATCAAGAGAAAGTCCTTGGGACCGTTGTGGTTTAAGGCCCCCAGAATCCCGGCGGGGATTCCAAGAGCCATCGCCATGAAGAGCGCAATCGCGCCTAAGGTCAGGCTCACGGGAAGTGCCTGGGCAATGATCTCATTAACCGAACGCGCTTGGTATTTTAGGGAGGGACCTAGATCCCCCTGAACCACGTTGCCCAGGTAGCGACCAAACTGCTGTATGACCGGTTCATCGAGATGGTACTTCGCCTGCAAGTTCGCTTCAATTTCCGGAGGCAAGCTACGCTCGGAATCGAAGGGGCCTCCCGGTGCTTTCTGCATAAGCACAAAGCTACCAAGCAGAATAACGAAGAGAAGCGGAATGGTAGAAAGAAGGCGTCGAATTAAAAATGAAGTCATAGCTGGAGTTTAGCTTCCGTCCTCGGAAGAGATGGGAACGGCTTCGGATACGATTTCCGTTCGTGGGAGCGATTTCTCACGAGGATAGCCCCGATGACCTCGCTTGGGTTTGATGAACTTGAGATCGATGGTGTTGAGCAAGTTGGGATTGAGGCCGTCAAAATCTCTTTCGTCATAGAGGTTCTGCACCACGTAGTAGTAAACGGGCAGAATAATCATTTGGTCCGTCAAGATCCACTCTTCTGCCTGGCGAAGCAAACGCATTCGCTCGGCAACATCGACGGTACGAGCCGCTTTGCCAATCAGTGCATCGTACTCAGGCTCACTGAAGCCTGTCCGGTTGTTGCCGTTGGTGCTTGTCCACATGTCCAAGAAAGTGTTGGGGTCGAGATAGTCACCGATCCAAGAACCACGAGCAATCCAATAGTCGACCTCACGAGTTGTGGCCAGGAACACTTTCCACTCTTGATTGACAAGCTCAACCTCGATGCCCAAAGCCTCTTTCCACTGCTGCTGTAGAACCTCGGCAATGCTTTTGTGCGATTCGGAGGTATTGAAGAGAAGCTCAGACTTGGGGAACCCTTTGCCCTCGGGGTAACCGGCTTCGGCCAGAAGGCGCCGCGCCTCTTCTACATTTCTTTCGGGAAGACGAACTTCCTCGTATCCGGGGAGTCCGGGAGGCACAAGGCTGTGGGCCACGGTTTGCCCGGCTTTGGTCACATAGTCCACGATGTCGTGCCGGTTCATGGCCAAGAACAGCGCTTTTCTCACCCGCACGTCGTCAAAGGGCGGACGCTCAACATTAAAGCGATAAAAGTAGGTGCAGAAGTAGGGTTTGATATGGAAGTCGGCCCGCTTCTTAAGTTCGGGAATCACAAACTGCGGTACACCGCTCGCATCGACCCAATCAAACACCCCGCTCATATAGAGGTTGAAGTTGGCGTTGATGTTCTCTGCCGGAATACCTTCGGCTAAATCGAGAGCGACGGACTCCGCATTCCAGTACTTGGGGTTCTTGCGGAAACGAAAACTCCGATTGAGCAACCACTGGTCCAAGGTGAAGGCTCCATTGGAGGCAATGAACTCGGGACGAATCCAATTTTCGCCGTGCTCATCGATGACGTGCTTGGGAGTAGGAAGCAGCGTGTAGAAACCGCAGAGGTCGAGGAAGTAAGCGCAGGGCGAATGCAGCGTAACCTCGAAAGTGAGATCGTCAACCGCGCGGAGACCCAGAGAATTCGGATCGGTGTTTTTCCCCGAGTTGTACTCTTCGGCCCCGGCCACCGGATACAGCATGTTGGCATACTTGGAAGCCGTGATCGGACGCAGGGTTCGTTCCCAAGAGAACACGAAATCGTGAGCGGTGAGCTTAACCCCATCGCTCCACGTGGTTTCTCTAAGGTGAAAGGTATAGACCAACCCGTCTTCACTGATGTCCCAAGATTTCGCCATTCCGGGTTGCGGCGTCAGGTTTTCCGGGTGCCGAAAGGTCAAACCCTCAAACAGATTCAAGCAGACCCGGCCTCCAGGTTGACCCGAACAAAGGGCGGGATCGAAGGTTTCAGGCTCAGCCCCGAGTAGGAAAACGAAATCGGGCTTTTCTTCAGTGTCGCCACAACCGGAGCCGAGGATCAAGCAAAGGCCAATAACGGCCATGAGGCATTTGTTTAGCACGAACGCTCCTAGGGGTTTCGAAGGGGTCTTTAGACTACAGGGTTCATCCATCCGAGGCAAACTGAGCCCGAGGGGAGGCTCAGCAGGGATCACAGTTGGTTACAGGGTTTATTGCTGACCTGGACTGGGTTAGGATGCCAGCCATGAGTTCACAAGTTGCCCTTGTTACCGGAGGAGCCCGCGGGATTCCTCGTGCCATTGCGGTCGACCTTGCCAAGAATGGCTGGTCGGTTGCCATTTGCTACCGGAAAAGCAAAGAAGACGCAGAGAACACCTTGGCCGAGATCCACGGTGCGAATGCCTACGGCATGGCGCTTCAGGCAGATGTCTCCGACCCTCTCCAATGCAAATCTTTGGTCGATAGTGTCCGCCAAGATCTGGGGCCCATTACGGCTCTCATCAACGGGGCCGGCCCCTATCATCGGGTGCCAATTCTGAAGGAAACCCCCGAAGGTTGGAGGGAGATGTTCGACCACAATCTCCATGCGGCCTTTTACATGTCGCAGCTCGTGGTTCCCGACATGCAATCTCAAAAGTTCGGGCGCATTATCAACTTCGCCATGGCTAACGCCGATCGCATCATGGCCCAGCCCATGGTGACCGCTCACTTCATCGCTAAAAGCGGCCTCCTCATTCTAACGCGCACACTGGGCAAGAAGCTCGCCCCTCATGGCATCACCGTGAACGCGATATCTCCTGGTTTCATCGATTCGGGAAGTGCGGATGCGGACGAAATGGATTCGATGCTTCCCAAGATTCCAGCCGGGCGCTTAGGAAGCGTAGAAGACGCGGTGCAAAGTGTGCGCTGGCTGATGAGCAAAGAAGCAGAGTACGTCAATGGCAGCAACATTCACCTGAGTGGCGGATGGGGCATGTAAACTAAGCTCAGGCCTATAGGCTTGAACGCCTGCGCGAAAATTACGGTTACCAACGAGAGCATCATGACGAAGCCCTACCCCTTTAAGCCTCTTGAATTCGAACGCCTCTCTCGAGAAGAGCAAAAGGCAAGGCTTGGGCAATTCGTAGAAACATTGTCCCAAAGAAGAACCGTGCGCGAGTTTAGCCCGGACCCCATCGATCTTTCCTTGGTTGAAGATGCCATTCGCATCGCCGGGCTCGCTCCCTCGGGGGCCAACCAACAACCTTGGCACTTTTCTGTGGTGGTCGACCAGGAAGTCAAACGGAAGATCCGCAAAGCGGCCGAAGAAGAGGAGTATCAGAGCTACCACGGGCGCATGCCCCAGGAGTGGCTCGACAAACTCGCGCCTCTGGGTACCGACGAACACAAACCGTTTTTGGAGATCGCACCCGCCCTTATCATCGTCTTCAAGATCGACTACGGTCTCATTCAAGATGAAAAGGGCAACGAGAAGAAGGAAAAGCACTACTACGTGAATGAATCCGTAGGCCTTGCTTCGGGCTTCCTTGTTGCGGCTCTACAAATGGCCGGCTTCGCCACCCTCACCCACACCCCAAGTCCCATGGGGTTCTTGGCCGACATCCTTGGAAAGCCGAAGAATTACAAAGCCTTCCTCCTTATTCCGGTTGGGTTTCCTGCCGACGATGCCCGTGTCCCGGTGATCACCAAAAAACCGTTCTCTGAGATATCCGACCGTATCTAATTCCCTTCGTTGACGATCGACGCCAGTTGGCAGATAGTTACAAAGGATGGGGTCGAGCCTATAAACAAGGAGGAGCAGGATGTTGTGGTGTTTGTGTAGAGCGACCCGCCAGTGGAAGCTGGCTGTCTTGAGTACTTTGTTGTCTTGCCTGATGGTTTCCGGAGCTTCCGCGGTTTTGCCCGCGTCGTCCGTTCTCAACAACCAAGGAAACTTTGGCGGACAAGTCGGCTACTTCAAGTCGACTGACGGCGACAGCGGAGAGTATCTCCTTGGTGGCCACCTCGAGCTTCATCTCGCCCACTTTCTAGGAATCCGAGGCGATGCGAGCTATCGCACGGACGAAACCTACAACTTCCAGGCGCAGGGAAACGACCTCTCCCTAGAGGTGCGGACGATTCCCATCACCGCATCGGCTCGCGTCTATGCCCCGCTCCCTATCAACCTGATTCCCTATGGTCTGGCAGGTGCGGGTTGGTATCACATCGACTACACCTTCAGTGATGATGCCAAAGCGCTGTTCGATCTAGAGGATACAACCGAGACCACCTTTGGTTGGCATGTGGGTGCCGGCCTGCTTGTTTCCCTTGGGCCCCGCATGGCTCTTTTCGGAGAGTACCGAGCCATCTTTATGGACCCGGAGCGGGAGTTCGACGAAGCGATTCAGCAAACCATCAAAGACCTCGACTTCGATACGAGCAACATCATGGCAGGTATCAGCCTTTACTTTTAGTTTCGGGTTGGTACCATAGATGCGGCCCCCCTGTATCCTGATTGAACTCCCTCGCCTCGTTTGATCGTTTCAGGTCTGAATCAAAGGGTTGCATGCTCGGAAATATCATTGGAAGTTACAAGCTGGCAGATCTCATCGGCCATGGAAGCATGGGCGAAGTGTATCTTGGGGAGCACCTCTTGTTTCCGCGGAAAGCCGCCATCAAGTGTGTTCGCCCCGACCGCGCCAACAAGACTTCAACCATTGATCGTATGATTCGGGAAGCCACCGCCGCATCGGCGGTGGATCACCCTGCCATTATTACGGTCTACGAAGCCGGCCGCCTGCCTCAGGGTGGCATCTACCTTGCCCTAGAATACGTTGAAGGCAAAACCCTCTCCCAGCGTTTAAAAGAAGACGGAACCATGTCGCCGGCTGACGTGATTAGTTTCGGGCGTCAAATCTCAGAGGGACTCTCAGAACTTCACTCTCGGGATGTGCTTCATCGCGATCTCAAACCGGCCAACCTCATGGTCACGCCTCGAAACCAAATCAAGATTCTCGATTTTGGAATCGCTCTCTTGCGACAAGATGTTCGCCTTACCGCTTCCGAAGGCATTGTAGGGACACCCGCCTTCATGAGCCCGGAGCAAATTCGGGGGAACGAGCTTGATGGGCGAAGCGATTTGTTTTCTTTGGGAGCTGTACTTTACCAATGTTTGGTTGGATCGCTGCCCTTCTCGGGCTCCTCTTTTGAATCGGTGATGCTCAAAATCCTTCACGATGATCCTCCCCCCATCAAGCTCGGAGAAACCTACGCCGAACTTTTGGAAATCATCGATCATCTGCTTCAGAAAGACCCCAAGGATCGCCCTCAGGACGCACAAGCGGTTTCCCAACGGTTGCGCAATCTCGAACGCATGGAGCACCGCTCTTCCGACGGAACCGATTCCTCTATTTCTGGAATTGAGCTCGACCAATCTGGCAACCTCGATGGATCTAAAATCATCGTTTATCCGTTCACCAATGTGGGTGCCTCTTCAGAACGAGCGTACTTTGGCGATGGCCTTGCCGAAGCGCTGACCACCGCCCTGTCCCAACATCAAGAGTTTAAGGTTGTGGCTGCCGCCGCAGTTCGAACCTTGAACCGAAAAGGAACCGCCCCTCTCGATGCCGCAAAACGCTTGGGAGCGGGGCGCGTTTGCGTTGGAACCGCCACCTGGATCGGCGATCGGGTGAGGGTCACCGGCCAGCTCCTCACCGCTAAAGATGGCGGTGTACTCTGGTCTCAGCAAGAAGATGGATCAGAGATTCACCTTTTTGAGATTCAAGACAAGTTCTCGAAGGGTCTCATTCAAGCCCTGAGAGGCATCGAAGCCTCCCCATCCCCGGTAACCGAGGCCGGGACCGCCGACACCGCCCTCGATGCCAAAGCTGGGAGTCTTAAACCGGAAGCGCTCCGCGCCTATCAGCGTGGTGTGGCGTTCCTCGACGACACCTCGGGTTTTGCAATTCGCCGTGCCGAGGAGAGCTTTCGCCATGTTCTGGAAATCGATCCCAACTTTGTCCCGGCCCGGGCTCAACTCGCGCTTTCCATTCTCAAAAGATTTCTACGCTTCGAACGCAAACCCGAATTAATTCAGGCGGCGAGCCAGGAGGCCCGACTGGCCCAAAAGGCAGATCCCCGATCTTCGGTCGCGCTGGCGGTTTTGGCTTTGTGCGAGTCCCTACAGGGGGAGTACGAACGCGCCAAAGAACGGGTGAGCCAAGCCATTGCCGGTGATCCAAACTTGGCTTTTGCCCATCTTGTACGCGCACACGCCAGCGGCTTCTCGGGTGATTTGGAAGCTTGTCGTGAAGCCAGTGTGGCTGCGGTTTCTCGTGATCCTCTCGACCCTTTTATTCTCCACTTTGCCTCTTTGCTCATTAGTGAGGTTCCCGGCGAGCATGAACGTGCCATTGAGTGGGTACAGCGCTCGGCGCGGCTTGCCCCCGATTACTTCGGAAGCGCGGCCAAGCTGGGTGACATCTACATGTTGGCCATGCAGTCGCAAAAGGCGGCCACCGCTTTCGAGCATGCACTCGCGCGCATGCCGGCCGGAGAAACCGGGGGTCACAACATGGCCATGGCATGGGATGGTTTGGCCTGGGCTCAGATTGGTCTTTCCAAGTTCGCCGAGGCAAAACGCTCGGCCGAGCTTGCCCTTGACGCGGGCGGGAAAGGTGCTCCCGTCGTAGCCCATAAGAATTTGACCTTTGCTCTTTTAGCTTTGGACGACCCGACGGGGGCAAAAAAGGCAGGAGAGATTGCGGCGGCCGAGGCCTTATCCTACCTCCAAATCAACCCTCTGGATCCTCAGTACTGGTTTGGTCTCGGAGAAATTTACTTAGGGCACGGAAAGTTTGAAGAGGGTGCCGAGGCTTTCGAGAAAGCCGTGTCGATCAGCACGTCTCACATTTCTTTAGGGGGCCTGGCGAGAATCCACGCACTCCTTGGAAACCAAGAGCGCGCAGAATCCTACGTCAAACTCCTGAGCGATCAGTTTCCCCTATCTCCTCAGACACCCTTTAGCAATTACGTCGTTGCCGACTTATTGGATCTTCCCGGCAAAAGCGCGCACCTGCGACAAGCACGGTCTTTAGGGTTTGATTCAGAGGGTTGGATTACCGTCTTTCACAAAGCGCGTAAGTTCTTCGGTTAGAGCCCGAGCAGGCCGAGCAGGCCGGCAACTCTAAACCAGCTGCTCTAAACGAACTGCCGACAGCTCCACGCCACCTAAGATTCGCATCGCCCTCCCAAATGCTCGGCCAGAAACACTTCGGCAACCGCGTAAAACTTGAGTCGGTTTTCCGGCTTCACAAAACCGTGCCCCTCATCATCAAACTCCAGGAAACTCACGGTTTTCCCGGCCGCTTCCAGTGCCGCTTTAATCTGAAGACTCTCCTCTCGATTCACCCGAGGATCATTCCGCCCCTGAACAATCAAAAGCGGCGACTGAATCTTGTCCACATGATTCACCGGGGAGCGTTCCTCAAGAAGGGCCTTGTCTTCCGTGGGATGCCCCACGCGACGATGGACCAAGGCCTCGAAGGGTTTCCAATAGGGAGGGATCGTTTCGAGCCAGGTCAATATATTAGAAGGACCCACAATGTCGACACCACAGCGATAAAGATCCGGAGTTTTGGTGAGTCCGCTCAAGACCGCGAAACCCCCATAGGAACCACCAAAGATGGCGAGCCGCTGCGGATCGGCAATCCCTTCAGACACCAGCCACTCTGCCGCATCGGTGATGTCATCCTGCATGGCCCCACCCCACTCTTTGTCGGCCGCGTTGATAAACGCTTTGCCGTACCCGGTTGAGCCGCGAAAGTTCACCTGCAGACAGGCGTAACCGCGGTTGCACAACCACTGCGCCTCGGGGCGGTAGCCCCAATGATCACGAGCCCAAGGGCCTCCATGAACATTCAGTACCGCCGGCATCGGACCAGAAACATCTTTGGGACGGGACAAGTATCCGTGTAGAACGAGCCCGTCGCGCGCCTTGATCAGAACCGGCTCCATGGTGACAAGAGGCTGTGTTTCCAATTCAGGTCGTGAAGAAAACAAGAACTCTGCCTCTCGGGTCTTTCGATCGAACACGTAATAGGGCGTGGGACCGTTATCCAAAGTGAAAGCAACCAACCAAGTCTTGTTTGTTGAGTCACGATTGATGACCGAGAAATCTCCGGGAGCGGTTGCCTTGAGAACTTCAAAATCCTTAGCAACCTCGGGGTCTAACGCCTGCCACTCTTCCCGGGCTCGAATGTAGGAGATCGCTTCAAGCTGATGCGTGACCGGATCGACCATCATGCTACCCAGGTCTACATCAGGGTCAGAGGCCACCTTCTCCGCTTCACCCGATGTTAAATTGATTCGGTTCAGAGCCGACGTGTTCTCACCCACGCTATTGATCAACCAGAGGTGTTGATTGTCCTCGGCAAAACCTGCGCAATAGGTATTCATCGCATCTTCTGCACCCCAGGAAGTCAGCGGCTTCCATTCGTCATCTCCCCCATTCCGATGCAAAACCGCAAACCCTCCGTCTGCAGTTGGAGTTTCCGCAACCCGAACGTTGAAGTCATAGTCCGCGTGCCATCCGACGGCACCAATATCATTTTGCGCGGCCAACACGCGATCGCCGGTACGAAGGTTCAGTCGATACACGTCGTGCCAAACCGGGTCGCGATCATTGAGGGCCACCAAGATTTCGTCGGGAAATTGATCTTCCACCGCGAGGACTTGTGCCTGGACCCCATCAATAGGCGTGAGGTCTTTGGCTTCGGGACCATCTAGGCCCACAGCAAAAATGTGCCAGTTCTCATCGCCGTTCTTATCTTGGATGTAGAGGAGTTGTTGGTTATTTTTGGCCCAGAAAAAGGCCTGAATGCCCCGACCCCGATCTTGGGTGACGGGACGGTCATCTTGCTGCCCTCTAGATCGCACCCAGACATTCATCACACCCTCGTCCGGAGCAAGATAGGCTAAGCGTTGTCCGTCGGGAGACAGGCGGGGGGAAATCTTTTCGGGATTGCCGAACAGAACGGAACGTGGGATCAAGTCGGTCACAAATACCTCCGGGTGTGAATATCGGAAGCATAAGCGTAACCGGCGCGACTAGCGGTGGCTAGCTAGCTTTGCGCTGCTCGTTGTTGAACCATCGCGCCAGGATCGGAACCATGGATTCCAAGTTGATGGGTTTGATGATGAAGTCATCCATCCCGGACTTACGACACCGCTCCTTGTACTCCGGCAGAGCGTGAGCGGTCAGAGCAATGACTGGAACCTTGTCCCCGCCGGGGGACTTGGCTCGGACGTGACGGGTGGCCTCCATGCCGTCCATTCCCGGCATTTCGACGTCCATCAGGATCATGTCAAATTCTTGACTGTCGGCCATGGCTACCGCCTCTTCACCGGTGGTGGCTTCATCGACTTGGATACCCAACCGCTTTAGGAGCGCTTTCGCCACGAGTCGGTTCGTCTTGTTGTCATCGACAAGCAACACATGTTTGAGACCGGTCCACGATTGCGGCATGTCTTTGTCGGCATCGGTGTCGGCTGGAATTTCGGTTCCCATTTTTAGGGTGAACCAAAACTTGCTTCCCATGGCGTACTCACTCTCCACACCAATCGTGCCGCCCATCAGCGAAACGAGGCGGCTGCAGATCGCAAGCCCCAACCCGGTGCCCCCATGGCGACGCGTCGTGCTGGAATCGGCCTGGGTGAACGCCTTGAAAAGCTTCTTCTTGTGTTCTTCGGTGAGGCCAATCCCCGTATCCTCCACTTCAATACGAAGAACAATGTGATCCTCAGCGACCGACTCTTTCTTCATACGAAGCGTGATGCGACCGTGCTCGGTAAATTTAAGTGCGTTGTTGAAGAGGTTCGAAAGAACCTGTTGGAATCGGCCGGGATCTCCCATGAGTCTGGTGGGGATCGATTCATCAATCATGGTGGCGATGGGAATCCCTTTGCGCCGCCCGAGTTCCGTAAACAAGCCAACCACCCGCTTCACGGTGGCAATAGGTTCAAACGGGATTTCTTCCAGCTCAAGTTTTTCCGATTCAATTTTGGAGAAATCGAGAATGTCGTTCAGGATCGTGAGCAGCGTGGTACCCGAGGCTTCGATCACCTCAATGTATTCACGCTGATCCAGCGTCAGCTCGGACTCCTTCAGAAGATCTAGGAAGCCTAGAATGCCATTCATTGGCGTGCGAATCTCGTGGCTCATCATGGCCAGAAAATGGCTCTTTGATTTAGCTGCCGAT
>JABDJR010000705.1 GCA_013003415.1 Candidatus Eiseniibacteriota bacterium
TTGATCTTTCGACCCGATGAAGAGGAACCCAAATCATCGACCGGATCACCACTCCACCAGGTGGGATCGTCGGACTGGATCACTTCGGTTAAGTCTTCTCCCACAAGGGTTTGCGGGTCGCGCTCAAGCAGAGAGTCAGCGCTTTTTGTAGCCTGCAAGATCCGGTTTTTGCCGTCGATCACCAATGCCGGAATGGGCATTTTCTCGAAGGCGAGATCGAGTACCACACTTTTTTCTGTGGTGGGAGCCATAGATCGTGTTCTTTCGACAGAGCGATTTTGGTTTGTCGTTATTTCTGCTCGGTTGCAATCGCTATTTTTTCGGCTCCCACTTCGCGGGCGATATCCATGGTTTCGACCAAGCGTTTCAAACTGATGCTCTCGTCACCTCGAATCACCACCGCTTTTGTGGATCCGTCCGTGAGACGGGAACCTAAGGCGGTTGCGAGACCCGTGAATTCAACTTTGTCCTGATCGACAAAAGTCTCACCCTCTTTGGTGATGGTTATGACGATGGGTTGTTCGTCTTGCGTCACCGTGGAGGTTGATTTCGGAGGATTCACCGGAATCTCTGTTCGCAATATAAACGAAGATGACAAAAGAAAGAAGATCAGAAGCAGAAAAATAATGTCTGCCATGGCCGAACTTTCAAGATGGCGAATCGTTCTTGATTCTTCCGTGAAGTTCATGACCTACTCCGCCGGCGTGTTCGGGTTGCTTGCGTTCCGTCTTAAACTCTCAAGCACAGTTTGTGAAGCTTCCTCAAGATTCCCAACCACTTCCTTGATCTTGCTCCCAATATAGTTGTGAGCGAAGAGAGTGGGTACAGCTACCGTCAACCCTGCCGCGGTGGTGAGCATGGCTTCCCAAATACCACCCGCTAGCACCGATGCGTTGACGTTCCCTCCCAGGGATTCAATCTGCTGAAAAGCTTCGATCATGCCCAAGGTGGTGCCCAGGAAACCCAAAAGCGGCGCTCCGGAAACAATGGTGGCCAAGCCCGTCATGTTCTTTTCAAGGCGCGTGGCTTCCCGCTTTCCAGCGTTTTGAATGGCTTCCTGAATATGGGTTTCGTCATGCCCGACCTTGTCGAGAGCAGAAAGAATGATCCTGGCCATGGGGTTGGGATATTCCTGGCAGGTTTTTTCAACCTCACCGTAATGCCCGTACTGCAAGATGCCTTGCACTCTCACAATGAATTCCTGCATTCGTTTCTTGGTGGAACGAATCAGGAACAGGCGCTCCAAGATGATGGTGAGTGCCGCCACTGAACAAATCAGAATGGCGATCATCACCGGGCCGCCCCGCGTTAACAAATCAAGCATGCATCCTCCTTAACCCCCGGATCCAAACAGCCATCTCAACCCCCCAAACACACCCCGTCCATAGGCTGGATATCCAGGCCATCGCCGGTCGGCCGCGTTTGCAATGTTCTCAATGCGTAAACTGTACTCCAAATGACGTCGGCTACGATATGTCAACTCAACATCGCCGCGAAGGAAATCCCCAAAACTCTCCCCGAGATGATCGGTTCGACCTCGAACCGCCACCCAGCGCGTGGCCAAGCGATACAAATCATTCCCCAAAGAGAGCTTCGCTTCGCCATGCTGGGTAGCCAAGAAAGGAACGGGCTCCTTGCCCTGATCCACCCAACGCCGCTCGCCGCGAATCTCCAACCGTAAACTCGATCCCATCGCTAGCTGCCCGCTAAGAACGGTTCCCTGAACCTGATCCAGAAAAGTTTCCACCCACAGGCCTTCCTCGAAAGTCCAGGTTCCAAAGTGCTTTCCCCCGAACCAATTTGCCTGCATTCCAAAGTCGAAACTGGGGTTCGGGCGCCATTCGAAACCGAGGCGACCATCCAAACTCTGGCGGAAGGGTTTCCGGCCGAGGGCCGGAATGTTCCAATCCCCATTTTGAAAAAACGTGTCCTCAAAGGAGCTGAGTTTCATTTGCGGTTCACTGGCGACATACACGCGCAGATCGTGCTGGAGCTTTCGGTCGTAACCTATGACCGGCAGGAGGAGACCATCGGCGTCATACAAGGCGCCAACCAATCCCACATAGAAACCGTTATCCCATTGTCGTGCAACACGCGTTTCCGGGCTTAGAACATTTTTCTCTCCGTCTAATGCCCTCGCCTGGCTCCAGCGCAAGTTTCCCGTAGCGTGCCAACGTCCGTTGTAGGCTCGTCTGCTTCCACTCGCGCCTAGATCCGTCTCTCGATACCGATAACGTAGGCGCTCGGGAATATTGAGACGCGAGTTCTGGTGGCTCAGCCGGAACTGGTGAAGACCGAAAGACTCACCCGGGGTTGACCAGTGAAAAGTTCCCCCCCAGCTCTCTCCATCGATCGGCTGAAGCTCAAACACGTCGGCGTTTCTTTGTACGCGGTGAGCCCCTTCTTCTCTCCCGAAGCCTGACCCCTCCAGAGACCACCGACCACCGGAAATATTCTGTCCCACGTGGACGGTGGCAGCCGCCCGCTGACTCAGGGGCAATCGCTTAGGTTCTTCGGTTCGGATCGCTTCGCCTCGGGCCCGCACTTCCAAGGAACCGAAGCGACCGGAAAAACCGCCCTCCGCGAACCCGGTGGTTCGCGCACCACCACCAAAACCCAAAACGCCCCCCACCGGGGATTTCACAGCCACGGTTCTCGAGCGTGGCGGGTGGGTTTGTTCCCTGGCCGGCCGCCCTTCCTGCA
>JABDJR010000038.1 GCA_013003415.1 Candidatus Eiseniibacteriota bacterium
TCGACCCGTTCTTCATGAGTGTTGCCAGCGACACTGACTGCTGGATGTTTTTGACTTCCCGCGGGGGGCTCACCGCAGGTCGAATCGATGCAGAGCGCAGTCTGTTTCCCTACGAAACCGTTGACAAGCTGCAGCACGGACACTTCCACACCGGCCCCCAAACCGTCATTCGCTTGGCGGGAAACCTTGAAGAGCATTGGGAACCCCTGAACCCTCACTTCGACGGTAGCTCAAGATACGTGCGGAATATCTATAAGAGCACTCTTGGAAACTGGATTGTCTTCGAGGAAACGCATGTCGAATGGAACCTTCGGTTCCGGTACGACTGGAGGGCGTGTGAGCGCTTTGGTTGGGTTCGCACGGTTCATGTCGAGAATCTCGGTGAGGGGCGGGTTCAGATTGATGTGCTCGACGGCATCCGAAACATCCTTCCTTTTGGTGCTCCTTTGGCGCTCTATCAAAGTACTTCTAGCCTTGTCGACGCCTACAAACAGGTGGACGGCGACCCCGCAAGTACCCTGGCCTCGTTTTCTCTGACTTCCAAAATTCTTGATCGTGCTGAGGCGGCGGAAGAGTTAAGGACAAACTTGGTTTGGAGCGCGGGGCTTCCCAAGGCTAGGCGACTCTTTGCGGCTTCCACTCCCCACGAATTCAAGCGAGGGGAGAGGCTTGAGTCGGAGGGAATTCTTAAGGGCCAGCCTGGGAACTACTACCTCACCGACACGCTTTCTATTTCTCCGGGTTCGAGCGCAAAGTGGTACTACGCCTGCAACGTGGGACAAAGTCATACGGAGGTGGCCGCTCTTCAAAGAGTGCTGCAAAGCGGAGTCGATCTCGGTAAAGAGCTAGAGAAAGAACTGAAGGAAGCCGGGCAAAACCTGCGACAAAATATTGCAAGCTCCGATGGACTTCAGCTCACCGGCGACGAGAGGGCTAGCAGCCATCATATGGCCAACGTGTTGTTTAACAACATGCGTGGGGGCGTGTTTTTCGCAAACGACACGGTTGTGACGGCGGACTTTATCGACTTTCTTTGGACTCGCAATCGAACCGTTCACGCAAAACAGCAGACTGAGCTTGGGAAACTCGCGCCAACCATTCCGCTTTCGAAGATCAGAGCCATGGCCGAAGCATCGAAGGATCCACAGTTCCTTCGCTTGGTGATGGAGTATCTACCGATTGGTTTTGGTCGACGCCATGGCGATCCTAGTCGTCCTTGGAATCGTTTCGCCATTCATCTCAAGAATGAAGACGGAACTCCATCCTTGCGTTATCAGGGAAACTGGCGAGACATCTTTCAGAACTGGGAAGCCCTGGCGGTCAGCTTTCCTACTTTTCTAAGCCACTTTATTGCCAAATTCGTAAACGCATCCACCATCGATGGATTTAACCCCTATCGTGTGACACGGGACGGCATCGATTGGGAAGTCGAAGAGCCGGATGATCCGTGGAGTTTTATTGGCTACTGGGGTGATCACCAGATCATTTATCTGCTCAAGTTCTTAGAGGCGCAGTCAAGGGTGTTTCCTGAAGAGCTAAGAGAGTTTCTTCATCGCCCGCTATTTTCTTACGCCGCAGTCCCGTACCGGATCAAGGGGTATGACGACATCGTTGCCGATCCTAAGCGCACCATTTCCTTCGATGATCAATTGGCAGAGACCGTCGCTTCGCGAGAGTCTAAGCTCGGTACAGACGGTCGTTTGCTGCAGGCCAAAGATGGCTCAGTCTATCTTGCTCCCTTGTTAGAAAAGCTTCTCGTCCCAGTGCTCTCAAAACTGTCAAACTTTGTGCCCGGAGGAGGCATTTGGCTAAACACCCAGCGCCCGGAGTGGAACGACGCCAACAACGCCCTCGTCGGGAACGGCATCTCCATGGTGACCCTAGGTTATTTGCGCCGCTACGTTCAGTTTCTCCTGGACGAACTCGCGAGCTTGCCTCAGGAATCAATCGAGATTTCCTTAGAGGTCAAGACTTGGCTTAGTGGTCTCGAAAAGACTTACCGTGCTTACGGCGCCGACATGCTCGCGGTCCACCGAAACGACACCATTCGCCGGGACTTCCTCGATGCGATCTCGGGAACATTCGAACAGTATCGAAATGCAGTGTATGCGAAGGGGTTTAGCGGGCAGGAGCCTTGCCATGTGAAGGATGTGGTGTCCTTCCTTTCGACCGTGCTTCCGTACTTAGAAACAACCTTAGAGATGAACCGCCGCGAAGATGGCCTCTACCACGCCTACAATCTGCTCGACGTGTCTCCAGAATCTTCCGACGCGAAGATTGAACATCTCTACCTCATGCTTGAAGGACAGGTATCTGCCCTGAGTTCAGGGGCGGTTCAACCTTCTGAGGCACTAGCCATGCTTCACAAGATGGAACAGAGTCCGCTGTTTACGGAACGTGAGGGGAGCTATCTCTTATATCCTGAGCGAGAGCTGTCTTCGTTTTTTGATCGCAACAAAGTGCCATCCAAGGAAGTCGAAGCCAATCCTTTACTCAAGCGTCTCCTTGAAGATCGGAATCCGGCGCTTCTTGTGCAAGATGCCGCAGGGACATACCGGTTTAATCCCGATTTCTCAACCACAGATGATCTCGACCATGCCTTGCACGCGCTTGGTCAAGTGAAAGAACTGCAGAACTTGGTTGAGACTTCGGCCGACGAGGTGCGCGAGCTGTTTGAGCTCGTCTTCCGGCATCGTTCCTATACCGGACGCTCGGGAACGATGTATGGCTATGAAGGATTGGGCTGCATCTATTGGCACATGGTGGCGAAGGCTTTGCTCGCAGTTCAAGAGGTCGCCTTTAAGGCATGGACGGATAGCGATGCGCCTACGGCCAACGGCCTGATCGAGGCCTATTATCGTCTTCGCAAGGGCCTGGGTTTTGAAAAGACGGCCGAGGCGTTTGGTGCGTTCCCCTTAGATCCTTACTCGCACACGCCTCCACAGGGAGGGGCTCGCCAACCGGGCATGACAGGTCAGGTCAAAGAAGAAATCCTCACCCGGTTCGGTGAGCTCGGGGTTCGGGTTGAGTCCGGACAGATTTGCTTCGCCCCATGGATGCTACGAGAATCCGAGTTCCTCACCGAACCCGATGTTTTCGAATGTATTTTGTTCGATGGTGCCTCGAGCCTCGTTAAGTTAGATAAAGGATCCTTAGGTTTTACTTACGGTCAGGTTCCTATTGTCTACGTGAAGGGCGAAACGCCTAGAATTCGGGTTGTGGAGCACTCTGGGCAGACCACCGAGCATGAGGGCACGAAGTGCCCGCCCTCGGTTAGCCAAGATGTGTTTGCTCGGACAGGTAAAACTGCCCGGATCGAAGTTGAGATTCCGGCTCAGCTTTTAAGGTAAACTAGAGCCTCACTGCGGGAACCTTCCGGGGAGAGAGGTCTA